>NZ_DBNGMQ010000001.1:0-5440 GCF_057126245.1 Yeosuana sp.
AAATAATAGTAAAGGTGGGTTAGCCCTTGAAAATTATAGTAGCCTATTTACAGATGCAGATCATAACAAACCTATTTTGGCTGGAAACCCTTATGATAGTGAATTATTCAAAAGAGTTAGTTTACCCATGAATCACGAAAAAATGATGCCTCCAAGAGGACCAGGGTTTGGCTATACAGATATACAGATTCTCAGATATTGGATAGAAAATGGAGCCGATAGCTTAACTACATTTAACTCTGAAAATATGAGTAAAGAACTGATTGCTCTTATCAATAGAGATTATAACATGGATTTTAGCCCTAAACCTTTTTATGAGAAAGTGAAAGTTGACAGTCTTGATGCAGGGTTAATCGCTCAATTGCGTAGTTCTGAATTTAGAGTTAATTATTTAGGGGAAAGGAACTTTTTACTGGATTTGGCGTTTAAAGGGGATTCAATTAGTAAAGAACAAATTGAGTTGCTAAATAAGGTATCCAACCAGATCACATTTCTTAAATTATCCAACTGTAATTTATCAGATAATTTAATTAAGGATATAAATGAAATGAAATATCTGACCCGTATAGATATTAGCAAAAATAAACTTTCCAGTAGTATGGTTCCTTTACTTATTAAATCTGAACATCTCGAGTCTGCTAATTTGAATGAAACCAAAATCGATAATGAATCATTACGAAGACTGCTAGATAAATTAAGTGCGTTAAGAGTTTATGTCAGAAATACTAAAGTTACTTCTGAACAAATATCAAAATTAACACAGACCTATCCAAACGCAGAAATAATATCTGAATTTAAGTTTGAAAAAGTTACTGAAGCCAAATCAGTTTTTGCACAAGAAGTAGCTCAATAATATTAAATAGGATCCTTTAATGGAATAACCTAATTGAGGTTCTTAAAGTAAAAATTATTTTATTGATAAACATTCCCTATTTCCTGCGTAGTCCGTTGCGCAAATATTAATGCGACTATTAACTAGAGCATTAGAGATGCTTGCGACCCACAAGTTTTCCCCATACCAAGTCATTGTAATGGGGCTAGATGTTCCCTCTATTTCTAAATTCACAGAACTCCAGTCTTGGGGCATGTTGGGGCTTTTATTATCGTGAATTCTTGCTTTAATTGTTAGTATTCCAATTATTTTATTTTCTATAATTTGATAGTTGGAAATTATTGGAGAGGCCGTATCCGGATCAATATCTTTACCTATAAAAATTCTTTCTTCAATACCTTCTTTTCCTTCCCCTTGCCCCATGATGATATCTAATTTCTTATCATTATTTATATCACCCAAAGCCATCGAAAGTGTAAGCGGTGTGGGTTCGCCTTTAAGGACGGGCTGTAATAGATTAAATTTCCCGGTCCCGTCATTGACCAACAATCGGTCTTCTCCTGTTAATGAACTAATTAGAAAATCGGGGTCTTTATCTGAATCAAAGTCAAGAAATATAATGTTATTGTCATCCTTTCCTATATTTTCAGAATCCGGCCATAATGCATCGGTAGCGTCCATAAATTTCTTTCCTTTCTGATTTAAAAAAATATGCTCCCTTCTAGAATCAGATTCCTTTTCAACGATATCACCATCATTCACGGTAATCAAATCCAGAAATCCATCATTGTTTATATCCATGACTTCAAAATCATAGTTATTGGTATAGGCAGGTAAAAGTCTTTTGTCCTTAAAAAACCCTTTTCCATCATTTACAAATATCCTACTTGTTGCACATCTTTTGCAGGATATGGCTATATCCAGATCAAAATCATTATCGAAATCTATAAATTCTAAATCCCAGGAAAATTGAATCAATTGCTCCGGCATTTGAGTTTTTGTAACATCCGTAAAGTTTCCTTGACCATCATTTAACCAAAGCATTGTTCTTCCTCCAGAATTATTCATATTAGACCCTTCACCCCAATCTGATAAAACCATATCTAAATCACCGTCATCATCCACATCTCCCAACTCTAAATCACCAACACTGGTCTTTATTTGTGGAAATTGTTTTGAAGTAACATTTTTAAATTCTCCATTTCCAAGTCCAATATAAAGTTCACTTTGTGTTTGGTAGGTTGTTCCTACAATAATATCGGGGATAGAATCTTTATTGATATCTCGAACTTTAATAACTCTTGATAGAAATTTACTATCTGCAAATACTTGAGAAGTAATTTCTTCAAATTTCTGATTGGGGCCTTTATTGATAAAAATCCGACTAGATTCCAACAAACCTGGTTCGGAATAATTGCCTCCATTAGCAAAGAGTAGGTCAATCATGTTATCACCATTAATATCTGCAACTTCAACCCGATTTGTCCATTCCTTTGTTAAAGTAAGATAGGTTGTGGTTTCATCGACCCAAAACTCATGATCATCATTTGCTTCAGGTATTAAAATTTTTGATTCCTTTTTATTACAATTAAAAAGCGCTAGCAATATCCAAAAAAGAACTATTGTTTTTATTTTTATCATAACCTGATTATTTGTCTATCTTTTTATTCACAATTTATCCTGATATGCAATATGGCTTTATAACAGACGTGATACGAAAATATCCTTTTTTATCACAAAGTAAAGCTAATATTTTATTTAGCTTTACTTTGTCAAATCTAAATGATTCGTGCGATTACATTGATATGATTCGGAATCAAATAATACTATATTGGTTAAAATTTTAAACTCATTTAGATGCAATAGTTGAACGTTTTTAATATCCCGATCGCATTTAAAATGGTTGACTTTTATAATTCGAAGGTGTAACCCCTTTAATTTCTTTAAACTTTCGGTTAAAATTGGCGGTGTTTTGGAAACCTGATTGCTCAGAAATCGATGCAATTGAAAAATCCGGATAACTTAAAAGAAGTTTACAAGCATTCTCAATACGAATCTCAATTAAAAACTGAAAAAATGTTTTATTCGTGCGCTTTTTAAAATAACGGCAAAAGGCATGTTTACTCATATTAGCAATTTCCGAAATGTTTTCTAAGGTTATGGGCTCATGATAGGTTTCCATAGCATATTTAAAAACATCATTCATACGCTTACCATCATCATCGGTATACTTTTTTTTAGAAACGAATGAAGAAAGTGGTATAGTTTCAGATGTATTAATAATATTTATAATCTTTAATAGTGTTGCTATGCGCTCTATACCATTTTGCTGTTTCAAGGTATTAAATTCATTAATAATGGTCTTTTTATGAGACATAATCTTCATACCATATTGAGCATTTTTAAAAAACGGACGGGTAGTTTTCATATCTGGAAGCTCAAAAAAATCATTTCCAAAAGAGGTTTTATCAAAAAAAAGAGAATACATTCTAGACCTACTGCTGGCATGAATATCACTTTTAAAAACATGTGGCACAAACCCACCAATCACTAAAATATCATCAGCTTTGTAATCATTTAAAGTATCACCCACTATAAAAACACCTTCACCGTCTTTGATATAACTTATTTGAATTTCAACATGTTGGTGCAATTGATCGTAAAATACCCTTTCGATATCCTCTTGATACACAAGCCCCTCATTTTCTGGTTTTGGTATTTTAAACGGTAGAACTTTCATGACTAACTTTGTAAATATTACTAAAAATAAGCCATTTTATAGTATTAAAGGTTAATATAGTATTAAATTATGCTAATAATGTTATAAATAAAGAGGTCCAAAATATTTATTTTTGATTCATAACTTTACAACTATGATACATTGGAAAGGCGTGATGCCTGCAGTAACGACCAAATTTACGAGTGAGGACACCTTAGATCTCGTTATATTTGAAAAAAATATTAAGGCTCAAATTGAAGCCGGTGTGCACGGCATCATTTTAGGAGGAACTTTAGGAGAAGCCAGCACCTTAAAACCTGAAGAAAAGGAGATTTTAATAAAAACCACACTTTCTATTGCTAAGGAAAAAATCCCGGTGATTATTAATATTGCTGAGCAAAGTACTAAAGAGGCTATCGCCGTCGCCAAACATGCTGAAACTATTGGTGCCCATGGCTTAATGCTATTGCCTCCCATGCGATATAAGGCGACTGATTTTGAAACGGTGACTTACTTTGGAGAAATAGCAAAAAACACGGCTTTACCAATTATGATTTATAATAACCCTATAGATTATAAAATTGAAGTAACTTTAGATATGTTTGAAGAATTAGCTACATTTAAAAACATAGAAGCCATCAAGGAATCTACGAGAGATATCACCAACGTTATTCGTATAAAAAATCGTTTTGGTAATCGCTACAAAGTATTCACTGGTGTCGACACCCTTGGGTTGGAAAGCTTGGTAACTGGCGCCGATGGTTGGGTTGCAGGCTTAGTTTGCGCATATCCAGCAGAAACCGTTGCTATTTATGAGCTTATAAAAGCAGGAAAAATTAAAGAAGCATTAGACATTTATACATGGTTTATGCCATTATTAGAGCTCGATGTGAGTCCACAATTAGTACAAAATATTAAATTAGCGGAAGTAGCTACTGGCTTAGGGACAGAATATGTTAGAGCACCAAGACTCCCTTTACAGGGAACTGAAAGAGAGCGTGTTTTAAAGGTTATTAACACCGCTATGAAAAGCAGACCAACATTACCAGATTATAAAAATTTATAAACAGCATGATTACAGGCAAAAACTATATTGGAAATAAATTAAGTGCTTCTGGGCTTATTAGTCACAAAACAATAAACCCAAAGCTAAATACCGAAAACTCAACCCCTTTTTTTGAAGCTACTCCTGAAGAAATCGAAGAAGCTGTGCTATTAGCTTCTGAAGCCTTTAAAACCTTCAGAAAAATACCAGGAAAAAAACGAGCTGCATTTTTAAATACCATTGCTGATGAAATTTTAGCCTTAGATCAAGCCTTAATAGATTGCTATACCACCGAATCGGGTTTGCCAGAAGGACGTGCGATTGGTGAACGTGGAAGAACCATTTTTCAATTACGCTCTTTTGCAGATTTAGTTTCAAATGAAGACTGGAGAGAAAACACTATCGACGAAGCCATCCCAGACAGACAACCTATGCCAAAAGAAGACCTTAGGAAAACACTCATTCCTTTAGGACCCGTTGTTGTTTTTGGATCTAGTAATTTTCCATTAGCGTATTCCACAGCTGGTGGCGATACCGCGAGTGCTTTAGCTGCTGGATGTCCCGTAATTATAAAAGCACACGAAATGCATTCAGGTACTTCAGAGCTTGTTGCGTCTGCCATTATTAAAGCTGCAGAAAAAACAGGCATGCCTAATGGCGTATTTTCAAATCTTGTTGGACGTGGTAAGATTGTTGGTACGGCCCTAGTGAATCACCCAAAAGTAAAAGCTGTGGGCTTTACAGGCAGTATTGCAGGCGGAAGAGCGCTCTTTAATTTAGCATCACAACGTGAAGAACCAATCCCAGTGTTTGCCGAAATGGGAAGTATAAATCCTGTTGTTAT
>NZ_DBNGMQ010000002.1:0-5420 GCF_057126245.1 Yeosuana sp.
AAAAGCTTGTTTTAATAACTTGTTACATACTGCAATTAATGCCAGTTTTTTGCTCTTTCCTTTAGCTACTATGCGCTCATAAATTTCCCTGCAAGCTTTGTTGTATTTACAGGCATTAAAACTGCACATAAACAATAGATTACGCAGCTTTTGATTTCCTATTTTACTGATCCTGCTCCGCCCATTTACACTGCTTCCACTTTTCCTAATTACAGGTGTCAAACCTGCAACTACATAATTCACTACCGCTTGTAAAACGTTCAAAACCGTCTGTAAGGACCACCAGAATCAATGCTGTTTTACTACCAATCTCTAGTATACTTTTTAAGCGAGTTAATACATCCTGATGCTCTTCTTTAACTAATATTAATAGTTTGCCCTCCAACAGGTTTATTTCTTTTTGGACCTGTTTTAGACTACGGTTTAGAGAACTCACAACTGCTTTACTTGGATTTCCTAAAACGGATTCGCCGTGTATTTTATTTTTAAGCATAGTGCTTTGTTTTGTATACACAGCAAGGAGCCTGGTTATTTGAAGACTTTCCGTTTGATGTTTTGAGTTACCTTTCCAAAGCTTTAATTCTACTTGTTTAGCGTATTCGCAGATTAGTTTAGAATCGCTCTTGTCTGTCTTAACCTTGGACAATCTCATCTGGATAAACCGCTTCACTGCTAATGGGTTTTCTACTGAAACTTTGAAACCTGATTCAAGTAAATAATAGGCCAGCTGATAGTGATAATAGCCTGTTGCTTCCATAACACAATGACCGTGCATTGTTAAGAGTTTTACAAACTTTTTAAAGCCTGAAATCGTGTTTTTAAATTGGTAGTAATTACCATCAGAATCTGTAACATCAAAAACCAAATGGCTAATGTCTATTCCAAAATATTTAATATCTTTATTCATAAGAAAATGTTTTTGAAAGGACAATCTACGCGAGTTTCAACGACTTGAAATCGAGGTCTAAAGCCTCATAGAACTGTACGAAATCTGTGTAGAAAAGAGAGGGGGTTTTCAATGTTGACGAAGTCTAAAGCTTCTGCGTGTATAATAACCTTATTCCTCTCTTTTGTTCTTTCTGGTTTATTGATCTAATTTAACAAAAGACAAACTTAAGACGTGTATAGTTCATTGCTCTGAAATTCCGAATAGGAATTTCCTAGCTGCTGAACAATGGTTTCTCTCCTTTTTCCTAACTTAGTACCAATCGCAACGAAACCATACACGAACACGTTAGCATAAATTAGATGAAAAAAACTGGAGTAATATATTTAATAATTGCCTTGATACTAATAATTGGTATGTTCAATGTGCCATATATTGTTTTTGAGCACAAAGTGGCTCCTTCAGTAGATAGTTTCGAGATAATCGGAAGCCAAAAAACATTATTCAACAATGGCTCATTTGATGACGTTTGGTTAATTTATTCAGCTCTTTTCTACCCAATATTTTTAATGATTGAGGCCAATATTTGGAGAGGCCAATTTAAAATAAGGCATAGAGTTATCTTAATAATTCAATGTTTATTGTTAAGCATTGGTAGTTTTTATATCTGGTTCATTATGACATTTCATCTCTTTGTAACACCCCATAAATATTTAGCTGGATTCTACCTGATTCTATCCTATTTGATACTTGGTGTCATTTGCCATCTATTTCTCATATTACCAATTAAAAGATTCAAACCAGCACACATAATATTCAATAAACTTATGCTAACAGTAAATAACAGCGATAGGGCACAGCGAAGCTGACCCAACCACTGTTATTTAAACGTTATGTTTAATGTAGACTGTAACATTTGACCGACTATCTCATCATTATAATATTATTAAAAGAATAAACGATGACAAAAGAGAAAAATACTATCCATCAACTAGAAAAGGTTGGAGCAATTTCAGGTGTCTTTTCAATATTATTTTACTTTGGCGCAGCAGTTTTGCCCTTTATTCCCGAAACAATTGGTAGATTCATGGGATTTACCTTTCCATTGTTGTGGATTATCGGGTTTATGGGACTTTATAGATTTTTAAAAAGAGAAAATCACACACCCACACTTGAAATAGCTTATTTATTTGGAATAATTGGGGCTGCTCTTGCTTGTACATTTATAGTGGTGCAACAAGCTAACTTTATATGGCACGATCTAGCTATGGTTTCTGCTGAAACTGAAGAAGCGCAAAAGTTAATGAAGGCAGCATTTAAAGGGGCGAATCGTGTACAGGCTGGAATGGATGTTGCTTTTGATATTTTTATAACTATTTCATGGTTTTTATTCGGAATAAATATTGCTAAACATCAAACCTCTAGAAAAATTATAGGGTGGGTTACTTGCCTTCTTTCGGCTGGATTATTAACATTAAATATGATAACGTTTCCAACAGCACCTGCCGAAGCAGGATTGATAGATTTAGGTCCATTCCTTGGTTTATGGATTTTTGTAATATTTATCTGGTTTACTTTGATTTCGTTTAAAAAGAAAATTAATTGACACTAAACATAACATGGTATAAACAGCATTAAAACGCATTTTATACTAACCGTTGAGCACAATTATGAAAAAGGCAATTCTATTTTTAATTCTACTTTTTTTTTCCATTCTATCAAATGGTCAGAATCTAATAAAAGGACAAATAGTTGACCAATATGGAGACGAATTTATTGCCGAGATTTTAATAAATAATCAGAAAATTGAAGTTGATTTTGAAACTGGAAAATTTGAATTTGAGACAAACGAACAAAGCCTTGAAATAAATATAAAATTTCAATTCTATCTTAATATGAAGTATCAAGTAGAATTAAATAAAAAATTGACCGATTTAGGGAAAATATATTTAATAAGTGATATATTTTGGCTTGATGGACCAAAAAACGGAGTAATAACTGGAGAATATGAATCCGGAATAACGGAATACAGAATTGAATTAAAAAAATGGGACTTTAACGGAATATCTGAATATTTCAATAAAAAAGGAGAATTGACTCAGAAAATTATTTATAAGAGAGGAAAACCAAAAGAAATTTACAATCGAAAAAAGGGAGTTATGAAAAAACTTGATTTTGAATTCGATAAAAGAAAAAGAAAAATAACTGTGCCCAACACCGTATAAAAATAATGCTTAGTTTATTACTTAATCAAAGGTTAGTACCGTTTTGATAGCTTCTGATTTTCCTTCGGAAAATCCTCGCACACAAAACCGCACTATTCTTATACAATCACGTTGTGCTTCATGCCAAGAAAAGTAACGGTAAAACGAAAAACTTCCACTCCTCCCATTGTAATTATCTTTTCAATAAAACTCAAAATCCAAGTTTCTAATTTTTTTAAAAAAGGAGAAAACTGATAATTATCATTGATAAAAAGGATTTAAATTGATAGTTTTAAATTCATTTAACTAATTAGTTATCAGTTAATTAAATTTCTTTTAAGTCATGAAATACAATACTATTATAATAGGAGGTGGACTGGCAGGGTTAACCGCAGGAGCGACACTCTCAAAGTTTGGTAAGAAAGTTCTTTTATTAGAGCAGCACCACAAGCCCGGGGGCTGTGCAACCACCTTTAAGAGAGGAGATTTCATCGTAGAAGTTGGTTTACATGAAATGAGTGGACTAACTGAAAATGGTTCAGTTACGCAAATTTTTAAAATGCTAGATGTAGATAAACACGTTCAATTTAAAAAAGTGCCTGAATTTTACGGAGTCCTTTCTGATAATGAAGATTTTGTATTCCCACATGGATATGAATCTGCTACAAAGGCACTAATAGATAAATATCCAGAAGATGAAAAAGGTATCAAACGTTTTTTTAAGTTAATTGCAGGAACAAGAAAAGAAGCAACCAACCAACCGCGTTCACCTTTAAAACGAAAATTAATTTATCCATTGATGCCTTTACTTTATCCCAACTTAGTAGAGGCAACTAAACACACCGTTGGGTCTTGGTTAGATAAATACATTATCAATGAAAATGCAAAATTAGATCTCATAGCACACCTTGTTTATTGGGGAGATGATCCTTATACACTATCAATGTTCTACTTTGCGATACCATTTTCAGGCTTTATCGAGAATGGTGGCCACTTTATAAAAGGTGGGTCACAACAGCTTTCTAATTATCTTTCTTCCTATATAAAAAAGAATGGCGGAAGTGTGATATTAGGTAAATGGGCTGAGAAAATCATAATGAATAATGGTAAGGCAACTGGAGTTACATTTCGTGATAGTTTTAATAAATATTCAAAACCTATGACTATTTTATGTGACAATGTCATAGCCAATTGTGCCATTCCTTTAGTACCGTCGATGTTGGATGAGCCTTATAGTGCTCAACTTCAACAAAAAATAAGTTCAAAAAACAATTCATGTTCACTATTATGTATGTATCTGGGTTTTAATACAGATCTAGAAAAGTTTGGCGTAAAATACTACTCAAATGTTTTCGAAGGACATAATGTAACTGCATTAAAGGATATTAAAAATAACCACCACGGTGATTGGTCTAATCGCAGATTCATTTTTGTAGATTATAACAAGGTAGATGCTGGACTCGCACCACCTCAAAAATCTGAAGGTGTAATTTGTACTGTGGATTATATTGAAGATTGGAAAAATTTAAATAAGGAAGACTACAAGGTAAAAAAAGAAGAAGTAGCACAAGTTTTATTGCAGAGATTAGAAAAGCAGTATCCGGGAATTCGAAATAGTATTGAATACTACGAGGTAGCTACCTCCAAGACCATTGAGCGTTATACCTCGAACCCAAGTGGTTCGGTTTATGGTTACGCCCAAACTAAAGACCAAATAGCAAATAAGCGATTTAGAAACAATTTCTTGATACCTAACTTATACTTTGCATCAGCGTGGGCTTTCCCAGGTGGCGGATTTGAAGGCGCAATCCAAGGAGGTTTCTTGGCTGCCTTGCAAATGAAAAAGGATAAAATTTGGTCAGAATGTGATGATGAAAAGTATGTTGATGATAGGGTAGTTCAACTCATGGAACGTAAAAAAATAGATGATAAAACGCTTGAATTATCCTTTGCCAAACCAGCCAATTATGAAAATCTAAAAGGTGAGCATGCTATTTTGGAACTTATAAGTCCAAAAGAATCAACGCTAGATTTACCTTACCGCTGGCTACCGATAGATTCTAATGAGGAGACCAAAAACTTAAGATTTCAAATTAAAACGGATAAGACTAGCTTCTCAAAAAGTTGTGAACTCATTGACATTGGTGATGAGGCTATTGTTTATGGCCCTCTAGGTTAGTTGAAAAAAACAGCACGAAAGCACAACAAAGTACTGTGGTAAAAACCAAGTAAAACCAGATTAATTTTTCACTAAAGTGCTTCTATGAGAATCATCATAAATTAGTCCTGATTTTGCAATGGTAAAAGCTTGTTTTAATAACTTGTTACAT
>NZ_DBNGMQ010000003.1:0-31228 GCF_057126245.1 Yeosuana sp.
GTTTCAATCCCCGTAGGGACAGATCATCTCACTGAAGATGAAATAATTAAAGATTTAAAAAAAGGTGATGATATTGCTTCATACATTTCCAATGAAAATGTGAAAGATGAACCAATACGCCATTCAAATAATTCTAAAAAAAATGTAACCATATTAGTTGTTGAAGATAATTTTGAAATTCGTCAATTTATTGTAAAATGCTTTAATGAGGATTATAACATATTGGAAGCTTCAGATGGTGGCGAGGGACTTGAAATTGCAACACATAAAACACCACATTTAATTATAAGTGATATCATGATGCCCGAAATTGATGGTATCACACTCTGTGGTAAATTAAAAAAGGATTTTAGAACAAGCCATATCCCAATTATATTATTGACCGCACGTACATCGGTAATTTTTAAAGATAGTGGTTTTGAGACAGGTGCAGATGCCTATATTACAAAACCATTTACTGTAAGTCATTTGAAGTTGAGGGTTAAAAATTTATTGGAATCCCGAAAAAAGCAGCAAGAGTATTTTATAAGAAACCATAAAGTTACACCTAAGGCTATTAGTTTTACTTCGAAAGACGATGAGTTTTTAAGTACAGCAATAGATGTGGTGGAAAAAAATATGGATAATTCAGATTTTAATTCCGTTCTTTTTGGTGAGATTATGAGAATGAGTCGATCGGTACTATACAAAAAGTTAAAAGGATTAACTGGGCAGTCGCCCACTGAATTCGTAAGAATGATACGTATAAAAAAAGCGGCTCAATTATTTTTACAAGATAAATTTACAATATCAGAAGTTATCTACAGTGTTGGATTTAACGATTTGAAATATTTCCGAACCTGTTTTAGACAGCAGTATAAAATGTCTCCTAGTGAATTTATCGAATCACAAAAATAAAATAAGTTTCTAGAAATATGAATTAAGTCAATCTATTATCATATTTAGGTTTTATAATATTAAAACAAACCAAATTCCTATTAGGAATAAACGCATTACACCCTAATTTAAAACTAATAGACCCTAAAGATTGACTAATTC
Organism: Yeosuana sp.; assembly: GCF_057126245.1. Lineage (NCBI taxonomy): Bacteria > Pseudomonadati > Bacteroidota > Flavobacteriia > Flavobacteriales > Flavobacteriaceae > Yeosuana > Yeosuana sp. Next base: position 1,039 of record NZ_DBNGMQ010000003.1, read on the forward strand.
CCGAATAGCTTTGAAGTATTAAAATTATATCCTAAAACCTATAAAGAGTAAATTATTGTATGTGTAAAGTAAATTTTTTAATACTATTTTCTGTTTTTCTTTTACCTAGCTGTTCATTAAACACTAAGTTTGATGCTAAATTTATTGAAAAACAAATGGAGCTTTCAGAAAAGCAATTTTTAATATTGCTTAAAGATGCTGAAAGATTAAACAGAATACCGCGAACTATTACAACAGATGGTGAAATCCATTGGGCTAATAAAGTTTTTGATTGGACTGAAGGTTTTTTTCCGGGATCATGTTGGTATTTTTACGAATTTTCTAATGATGAGTTTTGGAAAGAAGCTGCTGAAAAATTTCAATCAAAATTTGAATCTCACAAAAACTTCACTAACAACCATGATTTAGGATTTATTTTTAATTCTTCTTATGGCAATGGCTATAGGCTAACAGGCAATGAGAGTTTTAAACAAGTTTTGATTACCGCCGGAAATTCTTTGATAACACGATTTAATCCCAACGTTGGGTGCATACAGAGTTGGGAAACAGATACTGGTTGGCAAGCAGAGAGAGGTTGGAAATATCCCGTTATTATTGACAATATGATGAATCTGGAACTTCTTTTCGAATTAAGTAAAATAACGGGTGATGATAAATATAAAAATATAGCCACTGCTCATGCAAATACAACATTAAAGAATCATTTTAGAAAAGACTTTAGCTCATATCATTTGGTTGATTATGATCCTGAAACAGGAAAGGTTAGAAGTAAGCAAACTGCACAGGGATATTCCGATGAGAGTTCTTGGGCAAGAGGCCAAGCCTGGGGACTTTATGGTTATACCGTTTGTTATCGCTATACCCAAGATCCACGATATCTGAAACAAGCTGAAAAAATTGCTAAATACATCATTGAAAACCCCAACATTCCGAGTGATGGTATCCCATATTGGGATTACAATGCTCCTAATAAACCTAATGCGTATAGAGATGTTTCGGCGGCAGCCGTATCGCTTTCGGCCTTAATAGAACTTCAAAACTATTCTAATCAGGAGTTTACCTCATTTATTAAGAAAATATTACAATCTTTAACGAGCGATCAATATTTTGCCAAATTTGGAGATAACAACGGTTTTCTTTTAAAACATAGTGTTGGTAGTATACCGCATAATGCTGAAATTGATGTACCATTAAATTATGCCGATTATTATTTTTTGGAGGCACTACTGAGATATAAAAGATATTTGGAAAATAGTATCTAATGGTTACTTATTTAAATAAAACTAGATTACCCCCCTTTTTGACCAATTTGCCCCCCTTTTCATTATAGATACGATATACATTTACTACATTAAAATAACTAAACTCAATAATTATGAAACAAAACAAATCTTTAAAGCGGCTAATTCTTTTTAGTTGCTTGTTAATTTTCACCTGTATAACTGCGTTTGGGCAGACAACGGTGAGTGGTACAGTGACTTCAAGTACAGATAATCAACCGGTTATAGGAGTAAACGTGATTGTTAAAGGCGATTCAAAAGGAACGACTACTGATTTTGATGGAAAATATACTTTAAACAATATGTCGCCAAGTGATGTATTGGTATTTAGTTATTTAGGATTCAAAACAATAGAAGTTTCAGTTGGCAATCAAACCACTATTGATGTATCATTAGAAGAAGATGCTGCAAAATTAGATGAGGTTGTTGTGGTAGGTTATGGTACTACAAAACGTAGTGATTTAACTGGAGCCTTAACATCGGTGTCATCAAAGGACTTTGATAAACAACCATTGAGTGATGTAAGTCAGGCGCTACAAGGTAGGGCTGCCGGTGTTCAAGTGACGCAAACAAGTGGCGTTCCTGGTGGTGGTTATAAGATTCGAATTCGTGGTGCTAATTCCATTACAGGGAGTAATGAACCATTGTATGTAGTAGATGGGCAATTTGTTGATATTTCAACTGTTAATGTGAATGATATTCAGTCTATGGAAGTGCTTAAAGATGCCTCTTCCACCGCTATTTATGGAACTAGAGGTGCCAATGGTGTTGTATTAATTACTACTAAAAGGGGACGCACAGGCAAAGCTAAAATTAATGTGGATGTATTTACAGGCTTTTCAAATTTAACTCAAAAATTGGATTTGATGAGTGCCTCTGAATTTGCCGAAGGTGTTAATTTTTCTGATGGAACAGAAGTTTTTACAGCACAGGAAATTGCTGATTTAAGAGTATCGGGTGGTGAAGATTGGCAAGAGCGATTATTTCAAACCGCTTACTTTAATAATGTTCAAGTTTCCGCTAGCGGTGGTAGTGAAGCCATGGATTATTACCTATCGGGTAATTATTACCAAGCGGGGGGAACAGTTGTAGATCATCAAAATTTTAAACGATTAAATTTAAGGGCTAATTTAAATGCGAAATTATCTGATAAAATAAAAGTTGGGCTTAATTTTAATGTAGGTCAAGAAGAAAGGACTGGTATTAGAGCCGATTTAGGGGTAGGGCTGTCTTTTGACCCTACTACACCTGCTTTTGATGAAAATGGAGACTATAATTTTAATTCTATAAAAAACTTAGCGACCTCACAAACGAACCCACTAGTAGCTGCTGAAAACAACGTACGAAAAAACACCTTAGACCGTATGAGTATTAACGGTAATTTTAACTGGGATCTTGCTAAGAATTTAGTATTTAATTCTTCGGTGGGTATTGTGAAAACGGATGCACACAATAATTCCTATGCACCAATAATTTCAAGTAATAATGGTAGTGCTAATGTTGATAATATTTATTCAACCAATTTATTCAATACAAACAGAATTACATATTCATTGGATATTGATGAAAACAATAGTTTGAAAATTGATGCTATTCATGAATTAGTTATAGACAAAAGGAATAGAGCAAATATAGATGCTAGTGAATTTTTAACTGATGTTGTAACTTACAGAGATTTATCTGCAGCCAATGTTCAAATCGTTTCTAATTCTGAAAGTAATAGAGATTTAGAATCATTTCTTGGTCGGGTAAATTATTCGCTATTTGATAAATATTTATTAACGGCCTCATTTAGAGCAGATGGAACTAGCGTGTTTCAAAACGATAAATGGGGATACTTTCCGTCAGCTTCGTTAGCTTGGAAGGTTTCCGAAGAGGGTTTTATTCAAAACATTGAAACCATTAATAATCTTAAGTTAAGATTAAGTTATGGGCAAGTAGGTAATCAAGGAATCAACCCTTTTGGGACTCGAGATAGAGCGGTACTAAGTCAAAATGTAAATTATCCTTTTGATGGTAATTTCACAACAGGGTTAGCACCTTCCAACAGAATAGCAAATCCCGATTTAACATGGGAAACAACTGAGCAATTCAATACTGGTATTGATTTAGGGCTCTGGAACTCTGCAATTACCCTTTCATTAGATTATTATAAAAAGAATACTACAGATTTATTATTAGATACACAGCTACCTGAATTTGTAGGCCCTACTCGTAAATTTGTGAATGCAGGTGAAGTAGAAAACAAAGGGTTTGAAATTACTTTGGGAGCGAGAATATTACGAAATGATGATTGGAATATTAATTCAACATTAAGTGTGTCTAGTAATAAAAATAAAGTATTGTCTCTAAATGATGATGTTGAGTTTATTGTTATTGGCGATGTTATTAGACAAAACACGTTTCCTGTAAACCCAACACGAGTAGAAGTAGGGTTACCTATTAGTACGTTTAGAGGATATGTATTTGAAGGTGTTTATCAACTAGGTGAGGAAGCTGAGGCTGCTATCTTTAATAAAGTACCTGGAGATGCAAAATATAGGGATATAAATGATGATGGAGCAATTACTACTGATGATATCACTACAGTAGGTGATGGTAATGCCGATTTTACTTGGGGATGGAACTGGGACGTAAGTTTCAAAAACTGGAATTTAAACTTTGTACTTACAGGCTCCCAAGGAAATGATATTTATAATTTACAGCGTGGAAGATTAATGGCGCTTGGTGCTCAGCAGTTTCATGCAGTTCATGCAGACTATAACAACAGGTGGACACCAACTAATCCAAGTAACATCCCTTCAGGTAGAGATGGTACAGAAATTTTGTCATCACAGTTTATAGAAGATGGTTCATTTATCTCAATGAAAAATATTGCATTGGGTTATAATTTAGATAGTAAACTACTTGATAAGGTAGGGTTATCAAGCGCAAGGATATATGCTAGTGTTGAAAATTTGTTTGTAATTACTGATTATACAGGTTTTGATCCAGAAGCAACCGCATCGGTAAGTAACGAAGATGCCGATGTTGGTATTGATTATAATACCTACCCAATTAACCGTTCAGTTACGTTTGGTCTTAATGTTACATTTTAATTTAAAAAATAAGTACTATGAAATATATAAATAAAATTTTATTAGTGGCATTAGTGGTTTTTTTAGGCCAGTCTTGCTCTGATTTGGAAGAAGATACAGGTAGTTTATTAACCGTAGGTAAAATAGAGTCTGAAGCTGATATTGCAACTAATATTGCACCTATTTACAGAAGGCAGCTTAATATGCATAGAAATCCCCACTATTTAAGAACGGCCACATACGGTGGTGATGATATCACCACTTGGATTGCTGGGAATAAGGCTCCTTTAAGGGTATTTGATAGGTTTGATTATGGTAGTGGCGAAAATTCGGATATTAATTGGTTGGATCACGCCTGGGATAATTACTGGCAAACTATCTATTATTGTAACACGCTTATAGAGGGGCTTAAAACGGCCACAGCATCAGAAGCTATTATTAATGCTGCCGATGCAGAGGCAAGAGTTTTTAGAGCTCTTTCATATTTAAATTTAGTAAAGATTTATGGTAATATGCCACTGATATTAGATGGCGTTCTACCTACGGGTAAAGAGCAACGTGCCACTGTTCTTGAGAACTATCAACAAATTGAAAGTGATCTGCTTATTGCGGAAGTTTATTTGCCTGCACCAGGGTCTGAAGGCATAGGACGTGCATCTGCTGGATTAGCAAAAAGTATTCTTGCCGATTTGTATTTAACATGGGCAGGGTGGCCTGTAAAGGATGCGAGTAAGAATGCACTGGCAGCCTCAAAAGCAAAAGAAATTATTGATTATAATTATTATGAACTGATTCCTATTGACGAGTTATGGTCCTTAGAAGGAGCTAAAAGTAAGGAGACTATCTTTTCATTTCGATGGCCAGATGATGAAAGTTTTGGTAATGCGGTAGCAACAGCATTTACATTCCATCAGGGTAGAGGATTTTCGGATTGTTTTCCTGAATTACAATTTTTCAACGATTTTCCAGAAGGGCCTAGAAAAGATGCTACATTTTTGTTAGATATTCCTAACAGAAATGCTCCAGGAGGTGTGATAACACCAAAAGACCCTCCTACAATTCCTTGGCCAGATTCTGATAGAGGACACCCCATGTATAAAAAATATGTGCTTTCAGAAGACTTAACATTTGGTAATAGACCAGTTAATTTTAGATCTGTAGATATATATAGATATGCTGAAGTGTTGTTAATTTATGCAGAAGCGCAAGCTAGAAGTGGCGGTGAAAATGCAAGCTCTTTAGAGGCTTTAAACCAAGTAAAAAGAAGAGCCGCCGGCTTACCTTATTTATCTCCAAATGGATCGGTTGACGTAGCTACCGCTTCTCCAAATGAGATTGTAGATGAGAAAGGATGGGAATTAGCTGCCGAAAACAAAAGATGGTTTGATTTAGTTCGTAATGAGCGCGTTGCAGAGGTGGCTGCTATAAGAGATCCATCAGAGCCTGTTGAATTAGTTAGAATGCCAACAGAGGCTCAATATATTGCACCTATTCCTTTCAATTCTATTTCGTTGAGTGATTTGGTGCAAAATCCTGAAGGGTTTAAAATTCAATAAATAACTAAGAGAGTATTTGGTGCTCAAAATTAATATTTAGGAGTTAGTTAATAGTTTATTTGAGTTAGTTGAAATAATTCGTGGCAATATTTTGTCACGAATTATTTGTTCTATTAATTAGTAATAGTAAAATATTTATGTATTTCTTTAAGCATGTTTTTTTTCTAGTACTTATCATAACCTTAAGCCTTAGTTGCAAAGCTCAAGAAAGCGAGCTATGGAAAGATTTTGAGCAAGCATCAAAGAAAGGAACTGAACCAATATTACCTGATTTTTCATATACTGGATATAGGTATAGTGAAGTACCCATTCCAACAGTTGATTTTCCTGTTTTCGACGTAACTGAATATGGCGCTATTCCTAATGATACACTATCAGACAAAATAGCCATTCAAAAAGCAATACAAAAAGCTTCTGAGAATGGGGAAGGTATTATTTATTTTCCAAAAGGAACCTATTCTGTAAATACTTCTGATGACGATCAAAACATCATTTTAATTCAATCATCAAAAATTGTTTTTAGAGGAGAAGACAGAAATAATTCAATAATTTTCTTTCAAAATGATTTGCCAGCGGCTGATCCAGATAAATTATGGACAGTACCTTATGCCATAAAGGTTGCTACCAAAAAAAGAGGTAAATTTTTAACAAATATTACAAAAGATGCTAGAAGGGAATCGTTTATAATACATGTAGAAAATGCATCTAATATAAAAAAAGGCGACTGGATTACCTTAAAAGTTTTAAATAATGCACCAGATTTAGTTGAGAAAGACCTGTTTCCTTTAAAACCAGATCCAAGCTGGAAATCAATCATCAATAAGGGTGTTCAAGTAAACGAGCATCATAAAGTTGCAAAAGTTGAAGGAAATACGATTCATTTAGTAGAACCCGTTCATTATAATATAGAAGCAAAACATAATTGGAAAATAGATGCTTTTGAATATGTTGAGCATGTGGGTTTCGAAAACTTAACTTTTGAAGGAAATTGGACCAAAGACTTTATACATCACAGATCTGCTCAAGACGATGGTGGTTGGAGTATTATACAAATATCAAGAGCTATTAACTCTTGGGTTAGAGATGTTACCTTTAAAAATGTAAATCGAGCGTTAGAGTTTTCCGTTACTGCGGCATGCACCGCATTAAATGTATCTGTTGAAGGAAAAATAGGACATACAGGAGTTGATGTTGCCGGTTCTACAGGTATTTTAATTGCCAATTCTGTAGATTTAGCAGGAATGCATCACTCTTTTGGAGTTTCTGGCGGAAGCACGACCAATACGGTAATATGGCGATCTACATATCCCGTGCATACCAGTTTTGAATCCCACGCCTCACAACCACGCTGCACACTTTTCGACAACGTTAGTGGTGGTTTTTTTCAGGGAAGGGCTGGAGGCGCACGACAAAATTTACCAAACCACGGACGGTATTTGGTATTGTGGAATTATGAAGAAACCGATACTCCAGAAAAGGACTTTACATTTGTAGCTACAGACACTTGGTATTGGAGATTTGTACCCCCAATTATTGTAGGTTTTCATGGTTCTGGAACAACTTTCAAAAAAGAGGAAGTACAGGTTTTGGAAAGTTTGGGAACACCTGTGACACCCGAATCACTGTTTGAGGAGCAATTAAAACTAAGGCTGGGAGAATTACCCGAATGGATTAAGAAATTAAAACAAGGACTTTAATTATGAGGTCAATTTTTATAATTTGCAATCTGGTGCTTTTTAGTATAGCATTTAGCCAAAACAAGTCAAATACTTTTAGACTCTTCTATTTAGGAGGTCAGTCGAACATGGACGGTTTCGGTTATAACAAAGAACTTCCTGACTCGCTTAATAAAAGTTTTGATGATGTTTACATTTTTCATGGCAATCCTGCAATAGGAGGAGAAAAACATGGAGGCTTGGGTATTTGGGAAAAACTACAACCTGGGCATGGAACTGGTTTTTATTCAGATGGCGACAAAAACCATTTGTCTGAACGGTTTGGTTTAGAATTGTCATTTGCCCAAAAAATGAAGGTGTTTTTCCCAAATGATAAAATAGCTATCATAAAATATTCCAGAGGAGGAACATCCATCGATAGTATGGCAAATAGAAAACCAGGATGCTGGGAACCCGATTACAATGCTAAGCAAGGGATTAACCAGTATGATCACTTTTTGGCTACTATGAGACATGCTTTTAGAAATCGAGATATAGATAATGACGGTATGGACGATGTTTTGATACCTACTGGGATTGTTTGGATGCAAGGTGAAGCCGATACCGACACAAAAGAAATTGCCACTAGGTATTTCTTTAACTTAAAACGGCTAATGGACTTAATAAGGGCTAGTTTATTGACCGATGATTTACCAGTAGTGATAGGGAAAATATCGGACTCATGGGATAAAGGAGACAAGGTATACCCCTATGAGGAATTGGTGCAATATGCACAGGAAAAATTTGTTAAAATGGACAAAAACGCTGCTATCGTCCGTAATTCAAGATATTATAAATTTTCCGATAGGTGGCACTATGTTAGTCCGGCATACATCGATTTGGGATCAAGTTTTGCAGAAAAGTTGTATGGATTAATTATGAAAAAAAGGTAAGAAATAGATTTAAAATAAAGTTTGAATAACTAAAAATATAATTCTTAACTTAATAAAATTAATACTAATAAAAGATAAAATGAAACAAGTTAATTATGAATCTCGATACGCGTCTAGCCCAGATGCAGTAAAACAATATGATACAACACAATTAAGAAAAGAGTTTTTAATTGAAAACCTTTTTGAATCGGATACATTAAATTTAATCTACTCTCATTACGACCGGTTTATAACAGGTGGAGTCATGCCAAATTCTAAGGCTATAAAATTAGAAACCATAGACCCTTTAAAAGCAGAAAACTTTTTAGACAGAAGAGAATTAGGAATTATCAATATAGGAGATACGGGTACAGTAGAAGTTGATGGAGAGTCATACTTATTAAACCATAAAGAGGCGCTATATGTAGGCAAAGAAAATAACAAGGTTGTTTTTTCAAGTGCTTCTGCAGATAGCCCAGCTAAATTTTACTTAAACTCGACACCTGCTCACAAAGCCTATCCCATTAAAAAAATTGGAATTAATGATGTTGAAGTGATAGAATTAGGAGCGGCAGAAACAGCCAATGCAAGAACACTTAGGAAATATATTGTGAATAGCGTGGTAGATGTGTGTCAATTACAAATGGGTATGACAACATTGAAATCTGGAAGTAGTTGGAATACCATGCCAGCGCATGTGCATGACCGAAGAATGGAAGTGTATTTTTATTTTGAGATTCCGGAAGGGCAATCCGTATCTCATTTTATGGGGCAACCCCAAGAAACCCGACATATATGGATGCAAAACAATCAGGCCGTTATATCACCACCATGGTCTATTCATTGTGGTTCAGGAACAAGTAATTACTCATTTATATGGGGAATGGCCGGAGAAAATCTTGACTATGGCGATATGGATGTTTGTAAAATAAATGATTTAAGATAACAACGGAGAAATAAAAATTATGTCAATAAACTTATTTGATTTAACAGGCAAAACGGCTTTGATTACAGGAGGTACGCATGGATTAGGAATGGCCATGGCCAAAGGATTAGGAAATGCTGGAGCAATCTTAGTAATAAATGGCGCTTCATCACAAGAGAAGCTGGATAACGCTGTTAACCAATATAAGGAACTTGGAATAGAAGCATATGGATATCTTTTTAATGTTACCGATGAAAAAGCAGTTCAGGAAGCCGTTGAAAAAATAGAAAAGGAAGTTGGACCTATTGACATTTTGGTAAACAACGCAGGCATAATAAAAAGAACTTCTTTAATAGATATGGAAGTAGCAGATTTTAACGCTGTTATTCAAGTTGATTTAGTGGCACCTTTTATAGTATCAAGAACCGTAGCAAAAGGCATGATTAAAAGAGGAGGTGGAAAGATTATTAATATTTGTTCTATGATGAGCGAATTGGGAAGAGATTCTGTGAGTGCTTATGCTGCTGCAAAAGGCGGTTTAAAAATGTTAACAAAAAATATGGCTACAGAATGGGCTAAGTTTAACATTCAAACCAATGGCATTGGACCTGGCTATTTTGCTACCAGTCAAACGGCTCCTATTAGAGTAGATGGACATCCTTTTAATGAATTCATCATAAGCAGAACACCAGCAGGTCGTTGGGGAGCTCCAGAAGATTTACAAGGAGCCGCTATTTTTTTAAGCTCAAAAGCCAGTGATTTCGTAAACGGGCATATTGTTTATGTAGATGGTGGTATACTCGCTACCATTGGAAAACCTTCAAATGAAGATTAAAAGTTTTAAATAAAAACGATGCTTCTTAATAAAACAATTCAATTGGTTTTAGTAGCTATGCTATTATTAAGTTGTTCCCAAAAGGACACTATAAAAGTAATTACAATAACGAATACTTTAGATTTAGAAAGAACATTTGAAACGGTTGAATTATCAAAAGACGTTTTAAAGGTTGATGATTTGTCTACTATTGGCGTACGTGATAATAAAACCAAAAAGTTACTGGTAACCCAAACGGTCGATAATGATGGCGATGGTATCTTGGATGTTATTTTATTTCAACCACAAATAGGGGCAAATTCTGAAAAAGTATTTGAAATAGTTGCCATAGAGCAATCTGAGAGACCAAAAGCAGATACCTTATGCTACTCAAGATTTGTTCCTGAGCGTACGGATGATTATGCTTGGGAAAATGATAAAGTAGCATTCAGAACGTTTGGACCCATAGCTCAAAAAATGATTGAAGACAATATACCGGGAGGAACACTTTCCAGCGGTATTGATTTGTGGTTAAAAAAAGTTGATTATTCCATTATTGATAAATGGTATGTGGGAAATGTTAAAAAATCGGGGTATTATCATATCGATCATGGTGAAGGGTATGACCCATATCATGTCGGAAAAAGTCGTGGTACAGGTGGAATTGGCGTTTGGGTTAGAGATACTTTGTACACATCAAAAAACTTTATAGGCTATCGTACCATTGCAACTGGACCTTTAAGGACAGTTTTTGAATTGGATTATAAACCATGGAGTGAATATGGCATCAAAGAAACGAAACGGGTCAGTCTTGATTTAGGCTCTAATTTTACGAAATTCGAAATTAGTTTAACTGCAGAGAATCCAGTTCCCAATTATACCATCGGGATTACACTGCATGATGGGAAAGGAGACATTATCTTAAATGATAAAGCAGGCTATTATGGTCATTGGGAGGAAATAGACAGCTCTTATGTAGGCGAAGGTATTATTATTGATGCAAAAAAAGTTCAAAGAGCTTTTGATTTTAGAACTTCAACACCCGACCAAAGCCAATTGCTCATTATCTCCGAACCTAAACAAAGCAAATTAACTTATTATGCTGGATTTGCATGGACTGAAAGTGGGCAGATTAACAACAAAAAAGAATGGGAGCATTATTTGCATGATTTTGCAAAAATGATAAATAGTCCTTTGGAGGTTACTATCAATGAATAGATGAAATACAGCTTTTAAAATAGTTTAAAGTTATAGTTTTATATAATTAAAACTTTATTTTAAATTTAAAGCACTAATATTCAATTATTTGACAGAATTAAAACTATCATGAAACTTAACTGGACAACAATTCTAAGCTTTATTGCAATTTTAATTATTTCATGTGGACCTAAAAAAGATGTTATTGTTAAAAATGGTTTTGGAAATAAAGAAAATTGGGTAGTAGAGCAAGGTCCGGGAGGGATTATTAGCTTTAAAAAAAATAAAATTGAAATCATTGACAAAGATGGGTGCACTATTTGGTTAAAAAAACAGTTGTCAGGAAATTTAAAAATAGAATACGATGTAACAGTCGTCGATGCAGAAGGGCCTTTTGATAGAGTTTCTGACAACAATTGTTTTTGGATGGCAAAAGACCCCGGAAATCCAGATAATTTTTTTAAAAATTCATCAAAAAGAGCGGGGAAATTTTCTAACTATAATACATTAAAACTGTATTATGTTGGTTATGGTGGTCATGATAATACCAAAACAAGATTTAGAAGATATGACGGTAATTTTGAAAGGCCTTTATTTCCTGAGCATGATTTATCAGATAAAAAATTCTTAATTACTGCCAACAAAAAAATGCATGTTGAAATAATTGTCAATAATAATTTAACTAGTTACAGTAGAGACGGCGAAATTATTTTTAAAATGGACGACCCAAAACCTTATAATGACGGGTATTTTGGATTCAGAACAGTTAACAATCACATGTTAATTGAAAATTTTATAGTAAAGCCTCTTAATTAAGAATGGTTTGAAATTACCTTAAAAGAATATATTTTAATGAATTGATTGAACCCAGGTTTCATCTAAATAATCTTACTAAATTTCTTTAGTCCTAACAACAATTTTTTATACTTAAATTCTTTAAATAGAGCTATTAATAAGGAATTAAATAGAGTTGATTTATTAGCTATAGATACTGCAGTCCAAGAGCACTTGCATATAGAGATTTTTTTATATAATTTTTGGTTCCAAATAAAAAATCCAGACGAGTTCTATATAAAATTTATTGGAAGAGTATATCATCCCTCAATTCTTCCCACTTAGATCTTTTCCATGCCGCTGGTGGTTTGAAATCAGTAGACTCCTTAAAATAATCCTTAGCCATATCCTTGACGATATCTGGGAATCGTTGGGCAAGGTTCTCTGTTTCAGCAGGATCATTTTTTATATTAAATAGTTCCACGATAGGCTCTCGTCCCTCCATATAGTCATAATAGATTCCTTTTTCCAAAATTCCGGTATAACGAAGTAAGTAATCACCTTTCACTACTACCCAAGCGGGTGGAGCAAAACCTGATTCGGTTCCATGGGTCTTCGTTGATTTATTAATTAAATATCCCCATTTATAGGAATGTATGCCGGCCCAAATTAAATGGTCATGGATTGGTTTGTCTTCTTTATTCAAAAGGATAGGAAGTAGGCTTTTCCCATCTATGTTTTTTGGTAACTTTAATCCAGCCGCGTCAATGGCCGTAGGTAAAATATCCATTGCAGAAACCAGTTGCTCTGAGCGTTTAGGATGCTGTATCCTTTTTGGCCAAGATATAAACATTGGAACCCTAAAACCACCTTGGTAAAAGTTGCCTTTAGTTCCTGAGAAAGGTGTGTTTCCCGGAAGGGGAGACCCCGATTTGAAACCATCATATGCACCCCCTGCCATGGCTCCATTATCTGAGGTGAAAATTATAATCGTATTATCAAGGGCTCCTTTGGACTTTAGGAAATCTACAATTCGTCTTACATTGGCGTCCACGCCATTTACATGGGCAAAGAAATTATTAAGCGTATACGAATCGGACTTAAATTTGTTGTAATATTTGGAGGGAGCTTTTGGTTCTACCGAATCGTGAACAGCATGGTAGTGCAAATTCACATAGAACGGTTTATTACTCGAAACAGATTCACTTATAAAGTTTAATGCTTTGTCGGTAAAAACATCGGTGTTATAACCTTTCTGTTTTTCGGCATGTTTGAAATTTTCCCATACAAGATTGGAATTATAATATTGGCTTGCCCAATAATTATAGCCAAAATAATAGTCGAAACCATTATTCAGCGGGTTTTGTTCGTCTACTACAGATCCCAAATGACCACTTTCGTTAATTTCAGCATAAACCTGGGGGTGTGTTTTTTCCAAAGAATTCAGATTTAGATTCTCATCTAGACCATTTTTCCGAAGAATATCTTTTAAAATTTGGTCATTTCTTTTGCCTATATGCCATTTTCCAATATGAGCAGTTCTATAGCCATTATTTTTGAATGATTCCGACAGAAGCGTCCCTGGAGTAAACCCTTTTTTGTCAACATCCGCAATGATATACATACCGTATTTATTTTGAAGTGTACCTGTCATCATTCCTATTCGTGATGGTGCACAGATATTACTAGATGTGTATGCCTTATTAAAAATAACACCTTCCTTTGCTAAAGTGGATAAAGTTGGAATGGCAGTTTTGGAGAATTCTATTGATTTTTCTAGGGAATAACCTTGTAGGCTATCAACGAGATTAACAAAATAAGGATCAAAATCCTGAGGTGTAATAGTATCGTTATAGACACCAAATTGTCCATATCCCAAATCATCCATTAATATGAACAAGACGTTGGGCTTTTTTTCTTTAGTTTCCGCACAACCATAGACAAGCGTAAGTAGTAATATATACTTAAATATTTTTTTAGAGTAGATCTCTCTCATGATTATGACATTTTTATTAAAAACAATAATTTTAATATTGATGTTATATATTACTTTAAGGTTATTTCTACAATTGTATCTATAGCATCAACGTCTTTTTTAGGAATTTTTACTAACAGACCATATTCATCTAATTTAAACGGTATTTTTTTCTTGTTTTTATAAAGAACAATAGATTTTATAGTTGCGTTAAAGTTCGGGATAAAAAAAATATTTTTGTTATCAGTTAATATATGAAGATATAGTTTTTTTCCTTTTTTAGTGGATATAAAGTCTTCGGAAGGCGCTATAATTCCCTCCCTTGTTGCGTAAATTGTTTCTCCATTTAATAGCAACCAGCTTCCCATTTCCTCTAAAGAAGCTATGTGTTCAGGTTGGATTTTTCCATTGGGCATGGGCCCCACATTAAGTAATAAATTGCTGCCATAACCAGCTGCTCTAACTAAATACTGCACCAGTATTTTTTTGCTTTTGTATTTATTGTCTTTTAAATTAAACCCCCAAGAGCCATTTATGGTTTCACATACTTCTTTAGGAAGCTCGCCAATATCTTCTGCTTTACTAGCAAATCCATGTGTTGATTTTCCTGGAAGATCTTTTTCAAACATTTGAAAATCTTCTCCAGGTAATACACTTTCGTGATGGTTGTTGCCAATCAAACACTGCGGTTGTAAATTATGAATCACCTCATAGATTTCATCAAAATGCCAATCGGCATCTATTCGGTCCCATTTTCCATCAAACCAGATACCTGAAATATCGCCATAATTGGTTAATAATTCTGTTAATTGTGCTTTCATAAAAGCAATATAATTCTCCCATTTCCCTTCACCTCTTCCAGAAATATCTGTTCCAGTTTTTCCTCGTGGAAAATAATCGTCGTTGTGCCAATCTAACAGGGAATAATAAAAAAATAATTTGATACCTTCTTTCTTACAAGCTGCAGCCAAATCTTTCAAAACATCTTTCTTATAAGGTGTTTTTTGTACGATATTATAATCGGTCGCTTTCGTATCAAACATCGAAAACCCATCGTGATGCCTACTTGTAATTGTGATGTATTTCATACCCGCATTTTTTGCCATTTTCACCCACGTATCCGCATTGTATTCAATCGGATTAAAAAATGTTGGTAGCTTTTCATAATCTTCTATAGATATGTTTTGGCTTTGCATAACCCATTCGCCATCCCCCAAAATGCTGTACACCCCCCAATGAATAAAGAGTCCAAATTTTGCGTCTTCAAACCATTGCCTTGCTTCTAGGTTCTCTGCCGTTGGATAATAATTTTTCTGACTGAAACCCATTAGACTTAGAAATAAAATACATACAAATAGGGTTGTTTTTTTCATTTTATAGATTTTACTTTTATTTATAATTATTTTTTAAATACTAATTATTGCGCACTTAAATAGTTAAGTCTATTTTCAACGTTCTTATAGTTTTTGATTTTTTCTGCTAATTGCTCAAATTGATAGTCGGCACTATAGCCAAATTCATTATCTGTTAATAAAACCATTGAATTTAATATTAAAAGTGCCTCAGCAATACTATTAGATTTATAAAGTATTTTAGCCATATCATTCAAGGGGTTTTCATTTAAGACCAGTCCTGTAAACTCCAGAGCCCTTATTCGATTAATAGGTTCGCTGTCATTTTTAGCTATGTCCTTAATTTTTGAAGCAAATTCAATGGCTTTGTCTTCAAAAGTAGAACACACAATCAATGCCCAATAGCGTTCCCAAGTATTGTTGGAATTCAAATATTTATCAATTTGGGGTTTAATATCATTATAGTTGGACAAGCTTAAATTGGCAACCTGAATGAGTTTTAAGATATCACTCTTATGTTCTTGTCCGAATTTTTCCGGATTATCAAAGGCATTATTAATTAAATAGTGTTCAGGGTAAAATGATAAATCCGGTTGATCGACTAGGTAATCATTTAAGCGTTCTCTTAATTGCATAAGAACATTATTGTAGTCTGGATTTTCAGCCAAATTTTTTGTTTCATAAGGATCTTTTTCAACATCAAAGAGCATCTCTGCTTTTTTAGGTTTAAAAAAAGCTGATTGCACATCGTTCAACTTACCTTCTTTATATAATTTTGCCCATTCTTGATAAGCTAATTGCTTGTATCTGTAGGCATTCATCAAACCATCATAATTAAATGGTTGGTAATTTCGAATGTATTTGTACTTGCCTTTTCGTATGGCACGGACCATATCGTACTTTTCATCAAATCTATCGGCATAACTGAATGTTTCATCTCTACTATTAACATCCTCAGTACTTACTTTGTTGCCTAAAAAAGGGTTTCCATCCATTTTTTTAGGGATGTCAATACCTGCTAAATTCAAAACGGTTGGTGCTAAATCAACAAAACTTACAAAGCCTTCTACTTTACTCCCCAATTTTTGAGACACCAAATACTCGTAATTTTTAGGCACGTGAACAACCATAGGAACTTGAAGTCCGGTTTCATACAAATAACCTTTGCTGCCTGGTAATACACCACCATGATCACCATAATAAAAGATAAAGGTGTTGTCGTACAATCCATCTTCTTTTAATTGTGAAATAACTGTCCCTATTTCTGTGTCCATCCCACCGATTTCATCTCTATAGCGTGCGTTTGTATATTTGAACAACTCCGTATTTGGATGATTGGGCTGTACCTCAAAAGAATTTAAATCCGTTTTGGTTTTTTTGTTATCAAAAGTCTTTTTATTAAAATGAAGCGTTCCTTCATGCGTAATAGCTGTATTAAAAACATGGAAAAATGGTTGGTTTTCACTTCGGTTTCTCCAACTCGCTGTTTTTGAAGATTCGTTCCAAACACTATCTGATTTTATAAAATTATAATCCTCTTTACTCTTGTTGGTCGTATAATATCCGGCTTTTCTTAGATAGACAGGAAACATATCAAGATTTGCTGGCATGGGCACTTTTACGACTTTTCTGTGATAATGTGATGCTAAACGAGGTCCATAACAGCCTGAAATAATGGTAGATCGTGCTGCACTACAAACTGCTGCATTAGAAAATGCATTGGTATAAATCAAGCCTTGTTCTGCCAGACTTTCAATATGAGGCGTTGCAATACCATTTTGATCAAACATTTTAAGATAATGCATCGAGTTGTCTTCAGAAACTAACCAAACAATATTTGGAGGAGGTAAATCTGGTTTTTGTGTTTTACATGAAAAAGCAAATAACATTATTAATATAATGGCATAATATTTTATGGTCCAATTTTTTTTCCAATTATTTTTCATTTAATGATATTTTTGAATTTATAAACGCATGTAGATGTATATGTTTCATTTGGTTTTAGCAAAGTAGAAGGGAAATTAGCCTGGTTAGGAGAATTTGGAAAATGTTGTGTTTCTAAACAAAATGCTCCTCTAAAAACATAAGGTTTACCGCTTTTTCCGATAGCACTACCATCTAGAAAATTACTTTCATAAAATTGAATACCAGGCTCATTGGTGTAAACTTCCATAATTCTCCCGCTATTAGGCTCTAGTACTTTAGCAGCCAAAACCAGTCCTTGTTTGTTCTTTGGTGTTTTGTTTAAAACATAATTATGATCATAACCCTTGGCATAATCGAGTTGGGGGTTATCTGTATTAAGGTTTAGCCCAATAGGTTTTAAGCTTGTAAAATCAAACGGAGTATCTTTAACCTTTGCAAGATCACCAGTTGGAATCAAATCTTGATTAATAGGGGTAAAAGAGTCAGCATTTATCATAAGAAGATGATTGTTAACGTTGCCGTTTCCTTCACCTTCAAGGTTAAAGAAAGAATGGTTTGTTAGATTTACCACTGTTGGTTTGTCCGTGGTAGCCGTATAGTTTATTTGTAGCTCATTATTATCTGTTAAGGTATAACGAACGCTTAGCTTTAAATTACCAGGATAACCTTCCTCCATATCAGGTGAAATTCTATTAAATTCAATTTCATTGGTATTGGTTTGATTTGCTTTCCAAATCATGTTATTAAATCCTTGAGCACCCCCGTGTAGATGATTTTTACCGCTGTTTGTAGCTAATTTGTATGCTTTGCCTTCAATGGAGAATTCACCATTTGCAATTCGATTTGCATATCTTCCAATGGTTGCACCAAAATAGCCTCCTCTTTTAGTTTTATATTCCTTTATGTTTGAAAACCCCAATACAATATCATCAAAAATGCCATTTTTATCCGGAACAATCAACGATACTAAACGTGCACCATAATTTGTAAATGTTGCTTCTAATCCATTTTTATTTTTTAAGACACACAGTTTGGTTAATTGATTATCTGTTACAGACTCAAAGTGATTAGGATCTATTTTTGATTTTAGATTATTAAAAACTGTATGTAGTTTAGTTGATTTAATATTACTTTTTTCTGAATCATGTTTTTTTTGATTACAATTAAATAGCAATAAAAAAAGGGTAAAAAAACATATTAACAGATTGTTTGTTTTTTTATTTACCATCAGAATATATTATTAATAAAAGATAAGTAAAGTTACTTGTTAAATATTTATAGATTAATATTTTGTATTTCAAAGGTCTCTAATAGTGCTCATATAGTCTATGGTGTAATAGGTCATATTTAAGGTATAATAGTGCGCTGGCAAAGATTTTATTTTATTTTAAATTAGATATATGAAGTTTTTAGCAATAAAAAACTAAAGTAAGTAATAGGTAAAAGTTATTCTAAAGTTTTAATCAAAATCACAGAACGCTGGCTGTTCAACTTAATTTTTCCAGAAGAGCAAAACTACAGCATTGGTAATCGTTTTTTATAGTAAGAAACTTTCAAAAAATACTTTTAATATATGATGTTTATAAAAAATAGGTGGTTTTTATTATTATTTAATCATTTTTAAGCTATAATAATTTGTATTTGTCAAAATTTTAAATAATATTGTATTCGAATTAAGATAACTAACTAACTAACTAATAAATAAATTTATTCCTATGCATGACATTCCTATGCACTAAAATCAGGCTTCTGTTATATTAAGCGATTAAATAGTAAAGCAACTAACAAATAAATATTCAAACAACTAACTAAATAACTAATTATGAAACAAAAATTTTCTAAATTTATTAAACAAGCATGTCAATTGGTTTTGATGATAGCCTTTTTTGGTTTTCAGCAAATGCATGCTCAGATTCCTGTGAATGGAAATGTGGTTGACGAAAATAATCAACCAATACCAGGCGCAAATATTATCGAGAAAGGTACTTCTAATGGGTCCGTAACAGACTTTGATGGTAATTTCTCCATAAATGTAGCTGACGAAAATTCTACACTTGTAATTTCATTTGTAGGCTATTCTACTAAAGAAATTGTGGTGGGGAGCCAGTCGAATATTTCGATAACCTTACTTGAGGATGCGGCTAAACTAGATGAAGTAGTAGTCGTTGGTTATGGTAAATCTGTTAGAAAAGAAGATTTAACAGGCGCTGTTTCTGTTGTAGGGATTAAAGATATAGAGAAGAGTCCTTTAACAAATGTAGATCAAGCTCTGCAAGGTAGAGCCTCTGGGGTTCAAATAACCCAAAGTTCTGGAGCGCCTGGTGCAGGGTTTAAAATCCGTGTAAGAGGTAGTAACTCAATTACCGGTTCTAACTCGCCGCTTATTGTTGTTGATGGCCTTATTGATGTGGATATTAATTCGGTTAATCCAAATGATATTCAATCTATTAGTGTTCTTAAAGATGCAAGTTCTTCGGCTATTTATGGTAACCGTGCAGCTAACGGTGTTATAATTATTACAACAAAAAAGGGAACTTCAGGAAAGGCTGTTATTGAGTTTGGTTCTTACGTTAGTTTTTCTGATCCTTCAAATGATGTTGATTTATTAAGTACGGCAGAGTTTATTGATTTTGCTAACTTTCTAAATAACGGACAAGCAGGTGTTGTATTGGGAGAGTTTAATACACAACAAAAAATTAATGATAGAATAGCAAATTCAGTCGATTATCAAGATGCTGTTTTCAGATCAGCAGTTGCTCAAAATTATCAATTATCGTTTAGAGGCGGTTCAGAAAAAATGAATTATTATGTTTCTGGTAACTACTTAGACCAAGAAGGAATTGCAATAAATACTAATTTTAGAAGATATTCTCTAAGATCTAATATTAATGCTGATTTAACAGATAAATTAAAACTAAGTACGTCTATTAACTTAATTCGTCAGGAAGGATTAAATAACGCTCCAGACTTTGGTGCAGACTTAGCATTAGGAGCTATAGGTTTTGATAAAACAACGCCAATTTTTGATGAGAATGGTAATTATAATAGACAAACTACTGTAACGTCAGGGGTGCAAACTTCTGTTTTAACAAATCCCATATTTAGAGCTAATGAAAGTAATGGAACAAGTGCAGTAAATAGAGTGCAAGCAAACATGTCTTTAAACTATAATCTCCTTAAAAACCTTGATTTGAATATTAGTGGGGGTATAGATTATGCTAACACTGCGGTTGCAAGTTTTACGCCTCCAGCAACGGATGCTCTAAATATAGTTGCAAATCAGGAGTCTATAAATAATAATAACACGCAATATGCGCTTAGGCTTAATTATGAAAATACGTTTAGCGAAAAGCATAATATAGCAGCTACCGCTATTTTTGAGGAAAGAAAGAATTTAGCTACTAACTTTAATGCCACTGGTACAGGCTTTTTCACAGGCAGTACAACTTTTGATAATTTGGGGCTAGCTGATACTCAGGCTATTGGTAGTGGTACTACAGAACGTAATTTAAGATCTTTTATTGGTAGAGCAACCTATAATTATGACTCTAGATATTTAGTAACAGCATCGGTTCGTTATGATGAATCCAGTGTGTTTGTAAAAGATCAAGGCGGGGTGTTTCCTTCGTTTGCTTTAGGCTGGAACATCAGTAATGAAGACTTTTTTAAATCTGAAACTATAAGTAATTTAAGACTTCGTGGTGGATGGGGACAAACTGGTAATGAACTTATACCAACTACGGCTACACTTAATTTATTAAGGAATAATCAATGGCTTCCTTTTGGTGGTAGTGCAGGTGGTTTTACCGCCATATTACCTGGTACTAGACTGGCTAATCCTGACCTTACGTGGGAAACTACAACGCAAACAAATATTGGAGTAGATTTAGGGGTTTTGAATGATAGATTTACGCTGTCTTTTGAATATTACGTAAAAAATACAGAAGATTTATTATTAACAAGTCCAGTTCCACGTTTTACAGGTAGAGTTGACCAAGTAATAAATGCTGGGGAAGTTCAAAATAAAGGGTTTGATTTAACTTTATCTGGAAGAATCATACAAAATGAAGAGTTTTCATGGGATATGAGTGCTAATATTTCTAGCAATAAAAATGAAGTTCTAAGCTTAGCTAATGGTGAAACTGAAATATTTCCAGGCCTAGTTGCTGGTGGAAATATTCCAATTCCAACGATTGTTCGTGTAGGAGAGCCTATAGGTACGTTTTACGGTTTTGTTTATGAAGGGGTAGATCAAACCAATGGAGATGCGATTTATGCGGATACTGACGAGCCTAATAATCAAGCTATTATTGGAGACGCTAATCCAGATTTTACCTATGGTATTAACAGTAACATGTCTTACAAAGGCTTTGACTTAAACTTATTTATACAAGGTGTGTCAGGCAATGAAATTTACAATCGTGCACGTGCACTTATATTAGGTCGTGACGGAAGGATTCCTTTTGGTACCTCTGCAGAGCTAAGAAACACGTGGTCTCCAAGTAATACATCGGGTTCTATTCCTTCATTACTTGCAACCAATGTACAAAATGAATCTTCTGAATTTATTGAAGATGGTTCGTTCTTAAGATTGAAAAATATATCGTTAGGTTATACTTTGCGAGATTCTCAGGCTTTAAACTCAATAGGAGCTGAGTCATTGAGAATATATGTAAGTGGTCAAAATTTAATTACTATTACTGATTATTCTGGTTTAGATCCAGAAGTTAATAATGGCGGTCAAGATGATAGACTTGCAGGTGTTGATATAGGTGCTTTACCAACTCCAAAAACCGTTACATTAGGTTTAAATTTAAAATTTTAAAAAAAAATGAAAATGAAAAAACAATTAAAGAGTTTAACAAGAAGGATATTGTGCTTATCCGTTCTTTTAGTGAGTTTTATTTCTTGCGATGACCTCCCTATAGATACAAAAGGGGAATTAGCTGCAGAGCAATTTTATACCAGTGTAGACGATATTGAATCCGGTACATTAGGTGTTTATTCGGTGTTACTAGATAAATTGTTTGCAAATAGTGAAAATTATTGTCACTTTTGGGCTGCAGATGATAGAACCGCAGTAACAGGTTCTAATAAAACATTTTATTTAGAGTTTGATCAAATGGTTCCACTTGCAACAAATGCTTGGCAAACTAATGGTTGGAATCAAATGTGGGAAATAATTGGTGCAGCTAATACATTTTTAGACAATGAAGAGCAAATGCGTAGTTTTACTTCGGGTGCCGATCTAGATTTATTAGAAAGATCACTTGGGGAAGTCCACTATTTAAGAGGATTGATATATTTTGAGTTGGTGCGTACATGGGGTACAGTGCCGCTTATTACTTCTCAAAGAGAAATTACTGGACAAGAGCCTTTAGCAACTTTTGAACAGATATATGACCTTATAATTTCAGATTTAATTTATGCTAAAAATAATTTAGGACCTACATCTGTAAATGGTACCTATAGAGCTAATAAATGGTGGGCGCAATCCTTATTAGCAAACGTGTATTTAACAACAGCAGGATTTCCATTAAAAAACACATCCAATTATGCTTTGGCGGCTGCTGAAGCTAAGAATGTGATTGATAATGGACCTTATGAATTAGAAGATGAATTAGGAGGTATCATGGGACAACAATCTAATAACCTAGACGAAAATGGAAATACGGAAGCTATTATTGCATTCCCTGCATTTGTGCCTTTAGATGGGTGGAATGCTGGAAATTATCAAGCTGAATCTATTTTATTTGGTGATAAAGTTGTAGAAAAGGCGTTCTATGCAAATTTCCCTGAAGGAACTCGTAAAGATTTCACTTTTGATGATGTAGATGGCGTAATTCAATATTCTAAAGAAAAGTTTGGTGAGCAGGATTTTGGTAGCGTAAACAAGGATATTAATTATTTAAGGTACTCTGAGTTATTATTAATTTATGCAGAAGCTCAAATTATGGCGACTGGGAATACTTCTGATGCAAGCGCTATAGCTGCTTTAAATAAAGTTCAGCAAAGAGCTGGAGTTCCTTTATCAACTTCTGCTACTTGGGAAACTGTGGTTTGGGAAAAGGCATGGGAATTGGCAGGCGAATGGACTAGATGGTACGATATTATTAGAACTGAAACATTAGATGAAGTAAATGCGCTTAGAGATCCTACAGAACCTGCAGCGTTAAGTTCATCACCAACGTTAACTGAAGCGTTTCCTTGGAGTCCAATCCCGGCAAACGATGTATCTATTAACCCAGGTTTACAGAAATAAATAAGTTTTAAAAAAGAGTTTATTATATTAACCTTCAACTTATTTAACTAGATAAGTTGGAGGTTTTTTTTTATATTTATAACTTTAGGTTTAACAAAAAAACAATAGGAAACTGTTAATTAGTTTTGAACCAAAAACATCATAAAAAATAGTTGCCTTTTTCATATTTCAAAATTATTTGATAACGCTTGTTGGATAATAAAAAGCTACGATTAACATAAAAATGAAACAAACACTTGTGATTTTAACAGTATTACTATCGGTAAGTTGTAATACATCTAAGAAAGAAAACCAATTATTTAATCTAATACCCTCCGAGGTTTCAGAAATTGCCTTTATAAATACAATTGAAGAGACTGAAGAATTAAATTATTTTACTTATCCTTATTTATATATGGGAGGTGGATCGGCAATAGGGGATTTTAATAATGATGGGTTAGAAGACGTGTTTTTTACCGGAAATCAAGTTTCAAATAAATTATACTTAAATAAAGGAAATTTAAAATTTGGCGATATTACAGAAAATGCTGGGTTAACTGGCGACGATAGATGGTACACAGGTGTATCCTTAGTAGATATTAACGCCGATGGCTGGTTAGATATTTACCTTTCAGTCGCTGGAATTTCTGGGGAACTCGCGAATGAATTATATATCAATAATGGCGATTTAACCTTCACGGAATCTGCAGAAGCCTATGGTATTGCAGATAAAGGCTATAGTTATCAAGGTACTTTTTTTGATTATGATGTAGATGGCGACTTAGATCTTTTAGTGATTAACTATTCACCAACAAATTTTAATGCGCAGCCTGAATACTACAGGTATAAAATGGACAATATAAAGGATTTTGATTCCGATCATTTATATGAAAATATAGATGGAAAATTTGTAGATAAAACAAATGAGTCAGGAATTTCAAATTTCGGACTAACCATTAGTGCTAGTGTTATTGATTTTAATAATGATGGCTTACAAGATATTTACCTTTGCAACGATTTTGGATCGCCAGACTTTCTATATTTAAATAATGGTGATAAAACATTTAGAGAAGTTTCTAAACAGGCAACAAATCACAGCGCTATGTATAGTATGGGCTCAGATGCAGCAGACATTAATAACGATGGATTAATGGATTTTATTCAACTAGATATGAATCCCCAAGACAATTATCGGTCTAAAGCTAATATGGCAAGCATGAACATACCCTTGTTTTGGGCACAAGTAGATAATGGATTACATTATCAGTATATGCATAATGTACTACAATTAAACTCAGGTATTATTGATAGTATTCCTCGTTTTAGCGATATTTCTCAAATGGCTGGTCTCTCTTCTACAGATTGGAGTTGGTCAGTACTTGCTCTAGATGTAGATAATGATGCTAAAAAAGATGTTTTTATTACAAATGGTACAAGAAGGGAAATAAATAACCGCGATTTTTTCAATAATATAAATAAAGGTCTTGCTTTTGCCTCGCCTAAATATTTGCTTGAAGAATCAAAAAAGATACCATCTCAACCTATTTCTAATTACCTCTTTAAAAATAATGGCGATTTGACCTTTGAAGATATTTCTACTTCAGGTGGTATTTCTGAATTAAGTTTTTCCAATGGAATGGCCTATGGCGATTTAGATAATGATGGCGATTTGGACATAGTAATAAATAATATCGATCAAGAAGCTTTTGTTTATGAAAATACGAGTTCTGAAAAAGAGAATAGTAACTATTTAAAAGTTAAGCTCCATGGAGAAAATTCTAATTTAGACGGAATAGGTGCAAGAATTAAAGTGATTACCAAAAAGGGTATTCAAACTTTAGACCAAATGCCAGTAAGAGGGTTTCAATCTACCATATCTAATGTTTTGCATTTTGGATTGGGAGAAGAAACAAATCTTGATACGCTGCAAGTAACATGGCCAGATGGGAAAGTGACCTTTAAAACGAATCTGGCAGGCAATCAAACGGTTGTTATTGAAAAGAAAGAAGCTATTTCTTATAATGAAAAGCCTTATAACTCTGGTTTTACTTTATTTGAAAGCGTTAGTGATAACGAAAATAAATTGGCAGCCCTTATTCATAAAGAAAACGACTTTGATGATTTTGGTGTACAAATATTGCTACCTCATAAAATGTCGCAATTTGGACCAGCCATGGTCGTTGCCGATTTTAATAATGATAATAGAGAAGATATTTTTTTTGGAGGAAGTTCTGGCAACCAAGCCATGCTCTATTTTCAAGAGGTATCGGGTGAATTTGTTAAAAAAGATAATGAATTATTCGAAACCTATAAAATAAATGAAGATGTCGACGCGATTTCTTTAGATTTTGATAAGGATGGAGATCTCGATATTTATGTCGTATCTGGTGGGAATGAGTTTGAACCAAATAATATAAATTATAAAGACCGACTCTTTGTCAATGATGGAAACGGAAATTTTACAGATGGCACGAGTTTATTGCCAGATAACTTGACTAGTGGAAGTATTATAAAAACTCAGGATTTTGATAATGATGGAGATCTTGATCTTTTTGTAGGGACTAGGCATTTACCACATAATTATCCATTATCACAGGGTAGTTTTATTTATGAAAACAACAATGGAAGTTTTAGGGACGTTACAAAACAAATATCGCCAGAATTACTTGATTCTGGAATGGTAACAGATGCTGTTTGGGTGGACATAAATTCTGATAATAGAACTGATTTGGTAGTTGTCGGCGAATGGATGGAGCCTTGGGTGTTCCTACAAAATGATAGTGGTCAATTTAATAGAGTTAATAATGAATCTTTAGGATTAGATAATATGTCTGGATGGTGGTTTTCCATTGAAACGGAAGATCTGGATAATGATGGTGATATGGACCTAGTCTTAGGAAACCTTGGCAATAATTATAAATATAAAGCAACAAAAAAACAGCCTTTTAAAGTTTTTGCAAAGGATTTTAATAATTCAGGAAGTACAGATATTGTATTAAGTTATCCGCAAGGTGGTAAATATTATCCAGTTCGTGGAAAACAATGCTCTTCTCAGCAACTACCTGAACTAAAGGAGAAATTTAAAGATTATAATAGTTTTGCAATTGCAGATATTGAAGACGTATACTCAGATTTAGGCTTAAAGGATGCTCTTGAATTAAATGCAAATACCTTTTCATCCTATATTTTGCAAAACGAAAATGGTCACTTTAATAAAATTGAATTACCTAATTATGCTCAAATTTCATCAATTAATGATATTCTTATTGATGATTTTAATCAAGATGGAATGAAAGAGGTTCTAGTTGCTGGTAATTTGTATACCTCTGAAGTTGAGACTACAAGAAACGATGCTAGTTATGGGAGCGTCATTACGTTTGATGGAAATCTTAATAACATGAAAGCACTCCAACCATCTCAAAGCGGTTTGTTTATTAAAGGCGATTGTAAAAAAATTGGTAAAATAATAATTGGTGAGGTTCATTATGTGATTTCAGCAATTAATGATGACGCTGTTTCGTTACATCGCGTTTTAGAATGAGATTCTTGAATTTTCAAAATGAAGATATTTTAAACATATAGATTTTAAATATTAATTATATAAAACATATTATTAAAACTAATACACTATGACAACTAAAAAAGCGATATATCAAAGTATTACTTTTTTTCTTCTTTTTTGTTTTGGCGTGAGTTCATATGCGCAATTAACTATCACAGAAGAAACCATTACGTTGCCTACTTACAAAAATGGACCGCCTAATGTGATGCCGAGATATTACGAAGGAAAAACACATCAAGGGGTGCAACGACGAATTTATCCCTACCCAATGGATGATCAGTTAACTACAATAAAGGAAGACATGGATTATGATATCCTTACCGTAGAAAACGAGTTTATTAAATTGGGAATAGTACCATCTCTTGGTGGTAGGATTTATTATGCCTTAGATAAAACGAATGATTATATGTGGTTTTATAAGAATGATGTAGTAAAACCATCACTAATAGGGATGATTGGAAATTGGATATCCGGTTCTAACGCTTGGGGATTCCCTCATCATCATGGTCCAAATACGGTGAAACCAATGGATTATACCATTGAAAACCATAACGATGGAAGTAAGACTGTATGGGTTGCAAACACTGATAAGAGACATCGCATGAGAGCCTTAGTTGGTTATACCGTTTACCCTAATTCATCAATTGTTGAGATGACCATAAAACCGCAAAACAGAACGCCTATTGCTAATTCATTTTTGTTTTGGACGAATCCTTCTGTTCATGTAGACACCACGTATCAGGTCATTTTTCCACCGTCTGTGCAGTATGTAACACAGCACGCTAAAAGAGAAATGACAACGTGGCCTATAGCCGATGGTAACTACAATCATTTTGACTATACCAATGTTGATATAAGTATGTGGAAAAACGTAGGCGTGCCCTCTTCTTTTTTTTCGTGGAAACCTCTAGAGGATTATTTTGGCGGATACGACCATGGCAAGCAAGCGGGTACAGCCTGGATAGGTAATCACCACATTATGCCCGGTATGAAATATTGGGCAGATGGAAACAACCCTGCAGGCAGAAGAATTAATAGAGGACTTACCGATAATTCCAGCCAATATATTGAGTTGATGGCTGGTTTCTATACCGATAATCAACCAGATTATAGCTGGATTCAACCGTATGAATCAAAATTTGGAAAAATGATATGGTTCCCTATTCGAGAACTGGGAGGTTTAAAATATGCTAATAAAAGAGGAGCGATGAATCTAGAATTAATTGATGGTGTTGCTAAAATAAGAATAAATGCCACGTCTCCTGTTCAAGATGCTAGGGTGAGATTAGAATCGAAAGGAAAAATAGTGTATGAAAACACAACTTATGTTGGACCAGATAGACCTTTTTCTTTTGATATGAAATTATCAGAAACTACAACTGAGGACGATTTAGCTCTTTCGTTTTTAGATGCCAATGAATCTATACTATTGAGTTTTGTTCCTAAAGATCATCATCCGCCTTCTGAAGGTATGCCTGAATCACTAGAGCCACCGGCATCACCAAAAGATGTTAAAACTATCGAAGAATTATATCTTATTGGCCTTAGGCTTAATCAATTTTATAATTCCTCTAATCCAATGCCATACTATGAGGAAGCACTTCGTCGTGACCCTAATGATTATCGTGTAAATACGCAATTAGGCATTCTTGCGATTAAGGCAAAAGATTGGAAAAAAGCTGAAGGTTATCTCCAAACGGCTGTCGATAGAATTACCATGAATTATACACGACCTAAAGATGGAGAAGCACTTTATTATCTGGGTATTACCCAACGAGCATTGGTTAAAACCAAAGACGCCTATGATAATTTGTATAAAGCAACATGGAGTTCTGCATGGCATTCAGCTGCCTATTATCAACTTGCAGAAATGGATTGTCATTCAGGTGATATTGATATTGCTTTAGGGCATATAAACAGAGCATTGTCTACAAACGCTGAAAATGATAATATATTAATATTAAAGGCAGTATTATTGAGAAAGTCAGGTGACTATAATTCAGCAAAAGAAATTCTTCAACAGCTTATTTCAAAGGATTTGATTAATCATTGGGCGCTTAATGAATTGTATCTTCTTAAAAAAGAACAAAAGGATTCAAATGAAGTTAGTGCACTTAACGATTTAGTATCACTCATGAGAAATGAAGTTGAAGCCTATCTTGAACTAGCAACGAGTTATGGTAATTGTGGGCTTTTTAAAGAAGCTAAAGATGTTTTGATACGATTGGAGTCGGCGGGTAATACTTACCCAATGTTGTATTATTATCTTGGTTATTACAGTAACCTACTTGGAGATGACTCGGCATCTCTAAATTACTATAAAAAGGCAGCAACTATGCCCCACGACTATTGCTTCCCTTATCGTGCGGAATCGATTGTTGTGCTTAACCACGCTATGAAAGTGAATCCTGATTATGCAAAATCACCTTATTACCTTGGTAACCTGCTTTATGAATTACAGCCAAATCGCGCCATTAAGATGTGGGAAGTTTCACGTCAGATAGATGATTCGTTTTATATTGTACATCGTAATCTTGGTTTGGCTTATGAAGAAATAAATCATAATAAGGATAATGCGATGAAAAGTTATGAAAAAGCAGTTGATTTGAATCCAAATGATCCTCGCTTGCTTTTTGAACTTGATGAGATATATGAGAAAAACAAGGTTTCATCACAGCGTAAATATGAATTATTAAAAGATAATAATGAGACTGCGCGTTTGCGAACAGAAACACTATTGCGTTTTGCTACCCGAGCATTAGAAGTAGGCAAATATCAAGAAGCTATTGATATTATAGAAAACAACACTTTCCCTCAGCTTGAAGGAGGTCGGGAAATGCAAGATACTTATTTGAGTGCCTCTACACTAAGAGCCTTGGAATATCTTAATTCTAATTTATTGGATAAAGCAGAAGTAGATTTTA
>NZ_DBNGMQ010000004.1:0-15171 GCF_057126245.1 Yeosuana sp.
ATTTAAGTTAAAACAGAAAATAATAATAAAATGAACTCAAAAATTCTTGCTGTCTATACACTTGTATTTACAATGTTTTTTCAAACTTTGGTAGCTCAAAATACAGATGAATCCAAAGTTAAACTTTACAAACTGCCTGAAGTATTAAAAACAATGCAGGGTAAGAAAATTTCATCAGTTAAAGATTGGGAAAACATTCGTCGTCCAGAAATTCTCAAACTTTTTGAAAATAATGTTTATGGCCAGGTCCCAAAGGATTATGAGAAAATTTCGTTTGAAATAAAGAATGAAGATAAAAATGCAATGAATGGAGCTGCAACGCTGAAAGAGATTACTATTACGGTTCTTAGAAAACAAAAAAAGGTTACAATTAATCTATTATTATTTACACCTAACCGAATTAAAAAAGAAGTCCCTGTTTTTCTGGTAATTAATCACAGGGGAATTCGTACAATGGATGTAACACAAGTTAGCAAAAATGATTTTTGGCCTGCAGAAGAAGTTATTGAAGCTGGTTATGGAATTGCAGGATTTGATGTGAAAGATGTAGCTCCTGATGATAAAACGAATTTTCAAAAAGGCGTATTGGAACTTTATCCAAAACAGCTTGAAATGAATAATGGAATGAGAGCTCTGTCTGCATGGAGCTGGGGAGCAAGCCGAGTAATCGATTATTTTGAAAAAGACAACTCTGTTGATGCAAAAAAAATTATAACTGTGGGCCATTCACGAGGAGGTAAGGCCTCTTTGTGGTGCGGAGCACAGGATAAAAGAGTGTCTATCGCAATATCAAATGATTCAGGAAATTCTGGAGCTGCTCTGTCCAGAAGAAATTTTGGAGAATCTGTAAAAAACGTCCTCCGGTTTACACATTGGTTTTGCCCAAATTATAAACAATATGCAGACAATGAAGATAAGCTCCCAGTAGACCAACATATGCTTTTAGCATTGATGGCTCCAAGGGGCGTTTATATTGCCTCCGCCGCTGAAGATTTTTGGGCCGACCCAAAAGGACAATATGTATCGCTGCTGGAAGCACAGGTAGCCTATAATCTATATGACATTAAAGACAATTTTCCTACGGAAATGCCGGAAGCAAACAAGCAAATTATACAATCTCATTCAGGATTTCACAACCGGGAAGGAAAGCATAACATGACTTTATATGATTGGCAACAATTCATCAAATTTGCCAATGATTATTATGCCCAAAAGTAATTTAGAAAAAGGCTTTTTGAATAAATAACAATTTCAATAATTATGTTATGGTAATGATGTTTATTCTATTAAGGTTATTCATATTGACAAATAAAATCAGTTATTTGTTGATTCACAATACTTAAATACTTTAAATAGATTATAAGATAGATTGAATGTAATTAACGAGAGTTGATATATTAAGTTATTGAGTACAGGATTCATTTTTCTTAATAATAGCTAACGCCTCGAATATGGGCGTTGGGCATTTTGAAACATATGCCGATCAAGTCGCTATTTGTTTTATTGAATATACTCATTTTCAGACTTAGCACTATTTGCCCAATCACCTATATTTAATGTTGTGCTTTTGTGCTTTATTCAGATTCCAAATTCTTTGCAATAGAAGTGATTAATTGCTTATCTAGGCATAATTAGTTCCAGTGGCTGTTTACCATTTTCAGGATAAAGAGCCTTTTTACTTTTCATTTCATCGGATAATGCCTTCATCATAATATTGAGCTGTTCTGTATTTTTATCCGCTACATTATTGTTTTCAAACGGATCTAATTTTAAGTTGAACAGTTCATAATGAGGCTGATCTTTTACTTGATAATGGTAAATAATTTTCCAGTCTGATTTAACCAGACTTGTAAAATAGCTGGAGCGATGACCATGGGGAAAATGATTAAGAAATAGCTCATCACGTTTAACGTTTTGTCGCCCATCAAGCTGATCCTGAAGTTCAAATCCATCCAAAATATAACCTTCAGGGTAATTCACATTTGCTACTTTACACAAAGCGGGAAAAATATCCATGATGGTTCCGATTTGCTGTTGAATGGCATTACCTGCAATGGGTGTTTTTTCTTGACAGGATATTTTTTTATTTGGGGAAACCCACGATGCAATAAATGGCACGCGCATACCACCTTCCCAATGATTTGCTTTTTTTCCTTTGAGTGGCGAAGAACTACTATAGTCGTTTTCAATCGGCAGAGGTGCATCCGAACCATTATCCCCCAAGAAAAGGATAAGGGTATTCTCCCCTAATCCCAGATCTTTTACGTGTTGCACTATATCTCCTAGTGATTTATCAACACCTTCTATTAGTGTAGCATAAGCTTTTGCCTTCTCAGGCATATCTGAGTTTTTATAGTTTTCGGCAAAACGGGGGTCCGAATAAAAAGGTGCATGCACAGCATAATGCGCCATGTTAAGGAAGAAAGGCTTGCCTTCTTTTTTGGCTTCAGAGATTGCCAAATTTGCTTCTAAGGTTAAAGCCTCTGTCAAAAATATATCTTGGCCATGGTATTTCTCTAAATCTGGTACAGCTCTTCTTTTATTACCACCTGTATGTCCAAAATCGTCCGTACCAAGGTAACTCCCTGGATGCCCGATTGAGCTGCCAGCAATGTTAACATCAAAACCCAAATTAAGCGGATCTTCTCCTTCACTGTTAAATGGTCCAAAATGAGCCTTGCCAACATGAATTGTTTTATAGCCTGCTTGTTGCAAGATTCGCGGAAGGGTTACCGATTCTTTAGTAAGTCCTTTCCAGTTCCACATTGCTGGTCCAAACTCAGTCCGATTATTCTCCTCAGATTTAATCCAATTGGTCACCCCGTGGCGGGCAGAGTTCTGCCCCGTTAAAATTGATGTTCGCGATGGTGAACAAACCGAATGTGCATAAAAATTCGTAAAGCGAATGCCTTGCCCTGCAAGCTTTTCCATATTTGGTGTTATATAATAGTCATTCAACGGGTATTTTACCAATTTGTCATTGGCATCTGTCAAAAATGGAACTGAAGTATCCATTAGTCCCATATCATCCACCAGGAAAATAATAATATTTGGAGGGGTATCTTCTTTTGCTTGGGAATGAGAAGAAGTTGTATAAAGCAATGATAGCAGTACAACGACTGAAAATTCTATTTTTAATCTAATCTTGAATTTCATTACTTTAGGATATTAATTCGCTGCATTCAAGGTTCTAACGCAACAAACGTTGCTTTTTTTCAGACAGCCTCAATTCACCATAAGAATTTAACTAAATTATTGTGGTTTTATCTATTTCTGAAATATAATTTGAAGCCGTTTTTTCGTTTCTTTTTTTAAATAGTTTATTGAAATGTGCGTAACTGCTCATTCCAATAGCCTCCATTGCTTCGCTTATGCGATCACAACCATTATCGAAAAGTTTTGTTGCATAGTTAATTTTTATGGTATTTATGAATTCAGTGGCAGATTGGCCTACCAACGATTTTAATTTACGATGTAATTGCATGCGGCTAAACCCCATTTCAGTAGTAAAATCTTCAATAGAAAATTTTTCGTTCTGCATATTGTCTTCAACTATTTTTATGGCCTTTGCTACAAATTTTTTATCAAATGGCGTGTAATGTTTTTTAATCTTAACACCCATATTTTGATTAAAAATCGTTTCTCTAAATTGTTTTCGAGACAAAATAATGTTGTCTATTTTCTTGAGAAGTGAGCGTGTATTAAATGGTTTTGTAATATAATCCCAAGCACCTGCCTCCAATCCTTCGTTTTGGTGTTCTTGTATATTTTTGGCTGTTAACATTAAAACAGGTATGTGCGATGTTTCCGTATTCGATTTGAGTTTTTTACACATTTCAATACCATCCATTTCTGGCATCATCACATCAGAAATTATGATTTCAGGCAAATTTTTGGTTGCAAATTCCACCCCTTCAGCGCCATTATGAGCTTCAATAACGTTATATTTATTTTGAAGGCAATTTTTTAGATAAGACCTCAAGTCATGGTCATCTTCAACAATCAGTATACTTTCTCGCTCTTTGACAATCTCTTTTTTGGATTCAATCACATCCAAAATAAGATCACTGATGTGCACTTTTTCTTCGGTTTCTTGATAAAACTCAAAATCGCTATAGACATGCTTGGAAACAGGAATTGAAATGATAAATTCTGAGCCGCCATATGAGCTATCTGAAACAATGAGTTCGCCTTTATGTGCTTTTATCAAACTATTGCTCAAGTGCAGGCCAATACCAGAAGAAGCCCTTTCGTTATCATGGAAATACCGTTCAAATATTTTTATTTTCTCGTTATTAGGGATGCCTTTGCCGCTATCGCGAATAATGATGCTTACGATTTGTTTGTTTTTTTTCCAAAAAGGTTTCACTTCAATTTCTATAACTCCATTTACGGGTGTGTATTTGAAAGCATTAGATAGAAGATTGTAGATTACTTTTTCAACCAAATCTTTATCAAAATAACATATCAATTTTTCTGGTGCAATGATATTGAAATTTATTCCTTCATCCTCTGCCTGCCAGAGAAAAGCACTAGCAGTATCATTGATAAATTCAGTTAAGTCACTTTTCATGACTTTAAGAATGTTCTTGTTTGCGTTTAATTTTCTAAAATCCAATAATTGATGGACAAGAAACATCATTCGTTTGGTGTTCCGAGAAATAATTTTGTAGCAAAAATCACGATGCTTGTCCGTTATTTTATTTCCTATTAAATCATTAAAAGGACCTATTATTAGCGATAATGGCGTTTTGAACTCATGGGCGACATCAGTAAAGAACATCAATTTTAATTCATTAATTTCTTCGTGTTTATTATACTCAATGTTTTTTAGTTCTATTTGATGCTGTAATTTTTGACGGTTGTTCAAGAAAAATATAAACCCTAAAATAATACCAGAAGCTATAATAAGGTAGGCTAAGTAGGCCCAAATGGAAAGCCAAGGCGCGGGTAGTATGGTTATATCAATTTGTTTTGGCGAGTCGCTCCATATCCCATCATTATTGGCGGCATCTATATAAAGCGTGTAATTTCCCGGTTCAAGGTTGGAATAAGAAGCAAATCGGCGTTTTCCAGTTACATAAATCCAATCGTTATCATAACCAATTAATTTATAACGAAAATAATTTTCCGTACTATTGGTGTAATTGGTTCCTGTAAATTCAAAGAGAAAATTATTCTGTTTATGATTAAGTTTAAGTTGTTCGGTTAAATTAATTGATTTCTCCAGTACTTCTTTCCCAAAGTAATTTTCTTTGGGAGAAATACTAATATTATGTATTTTAAAATCAGAAATAGCAACCGCTGATTTGTATGCATTATTTGATATTTCAGTTGGATTAAAATAGTTGATGCCATTAATGCTTCCAAAATAAAGCGAGCCTTTATTATCCTTTCCTACTGCTTCTGTGAATGTGCTTGATTCCAATCCATCTATATAACTGTATTTGCCTACATTATTCCTGTCTGGGTCAAATTTTATGAGTCCTCTTGAATTTGTTAGCCAAAGGATGCCTTTATCATCTTCAATAATTCCCATTATTTTTTTATCTAAGATGCCTTGAACTTTAATTAGGCTAAACTTATTTAAGTTTTTAGGTTTACGCAATAATCCCGCATCGGTTCCAACCCAAAGCGTTCCATCACTTCCTTTAAAAAAGGACCAAATAGTGTTATTGGTTATATGATAATTATTCTGCATGGATTGGCTATAAACTTCAAGAGAAATAAAACTTCCATCTCTTGTAATGTTTATTTTGTACAATCCATCTGAGAAGGTTCCAACCCATATACAACGTGAATCTTTATCGTAGAATAAACTAAAAATTCTTTTCCCTCTTAAAATCTGAGTTTGTGGATGTAAAAAATGAATCCAATCAGTAGTTTCTTTGTTTCTTATAATTAGCCCCGTAAATGTGCCAAAATATAAATTCCCAGCACTATCTTCGCATAAAGAAGTTATAGCATTTTGCGACATAGAGGCGGTTAATGTCTTTACGTTGTCAGGTGTCAAATGGGAATCATTTTCATGTTTAATAAGGATGCCATTGTCTGTCCCTATGTAGATGTTATCTTTAATTTTTTTTATACTAAGCGGACTGTATTGGTGGTCTGTTTTTAATTCTGAAGATTTTTTAGTTTTAAATGAATATTGAAAACATCCCCTGTTTAAAATACCGTAATAAAGATAGTCCCGATCAGCATATAGCGTTCTAATATGCGGTTTTTTATTCACATTATCCAATTCGCTAAAAGATATATGTTTGAATTTTTTTTGTGAAAGACAGGTGTAATTCAGTCCTCGACGCGTTCCAATCCATAACGTATTTGAACTATCGCAGTAAATACTCAAAATAGCGTTGCTTAATAATCCTTTATCTTTATTTACATTATGTTTTATGTGCTTGATTATAGAATAGTCTTCTGGGTTGATGCTATACAAACCATTGTTATTGGTGCTAACCCAAATAGCGCCATCTTTTGATTCAAAAAATTCTTGAACGTTATTTATGGGAAATGATTCAAGCTGATTTACTTCAAAAGAGTTGTCGGTTTTTTTAATCAAGTTTAATTTTCTGTTTAAAGCAGCCCAAATGGTTCCGTTTTTATCACGAATCAATTGAGAGCAATAATAGGTTTCGGTTTCTGGAATCTGTTTGCACACATTATCTTTTAAAGTCCAAACACCCTTACTAGTAGCAAAGAACACGGTGTTGTCTTCTGTAAAGACTATTTCGTTTACATTTAAACCAGTAAGTGGTAGTTGTAGTATCTCTGTATGTATGGTGTCGTCTTCAATAATTTTAAGAACACCCATAGAGGTTGCGACCAATATGTCACCAGTTTTACTTTCAGAAATATGTTTTATTTGATCATAACCTACGGGAGTTTCTACTCTAACAAATTTTTCGGTAATAAGCGAATAGTAATTGAGTCCATTGCCATCTGTACCTATCCATATTCTTTTTTTTGAATCTTCAAAAAGGGACAATATGCGGTTACTTGAAATACTTTTGTCGTTATCTGTTTCGTGATAAAAATTTAGGATATTAAAACCGTCGTATCTGTTTAATCCATCGTAAGTTCCAATCCATATAAAGCCATAACTATCCTGTAAAATGCAACTAACGTCATGTTGGGATAAACCATCATCTACTGTTAAAGATTTAAATAACAGGTCTTGGGCATAGAGGCATGTGCTAATATGTAAAATCAATAAAAAGAGAAAATATTTTTTTGGCATATATATAAGAATCATTACAGAGCTAATATAGTGTAAAATTGTATTGTAAGAACTTTATGGATTTCAGAATGTTACAATGAGATATAAAAATGTTACAATTGAGATACGAAAATGATAAAATTGGTATACTTATACTTATGTTGCTGTAAAACAGCGATTTAAACCGTATTTTAAATTCATTTTATCTATGATGTTACATGTACATCTTTTAATGTTACATATGGTTAGCCCTATTTGTTAAGAGTCTGTTAATTTTGTTTCTAACATGTTGTGGACATTTTTAGGTGTTGTGAACATCTTCAAGAAAAAACAGCTAAACTAAATTAAACTAAACTAATGATAAAGACCATCGCTATTGCGCTAGCGCTTTCAGTTTTACTTATTACGAGTTGTAATGAAGATAAAGCTGATTCATCAGTGGTAGCTACATTGAATTTAAAAGATTTCGGAATTGAAAACACCAATGATGCGACTCCCGTCGTTGTTGAAGCCCTTAAAAAATGCAAAAAAGATGGCATCAGCAAATTAGAATTCCCTAAAGGTATTTATCATTTCTATCCAACGTTTGCACCAGACATGTATTGTGCTATAACAAATAATGATAATGGGCTTAAACGAACAGCTTTCCCTATTATTGATTTTGATAAATTGGAAATTGACGGTAATGGTTCTGAATTTATTTTTCATGGAAAGATGATTCCGTTTATTATTGAAGGTAGTAAAAACATTACGGTAAAAAACCTGAGTATTAATTGGGAAGTACCATTTTATCTTCAAGGAAAGGTGGTGGCAAATAATATAGCTGAAAAATCATTTGATATAGAAGTTTCAACACCTTATAAGGTTCAATATGGACATTTATATATGAGTTTGGAGCGCGAAATTTCACCTTATGAGGAAAAATATGGATTTCGATTTGCTATGGCAGAAGGTTATGATTTACAGATAGGTCAAAATATTTTATGGGACCCAAATACAATGGCTCCTTTGTATAATACCTCAAAATACGGATTAGAGCAGTACTCCATAACAGCCGAAGAAATTACTAAAGGGTTAATTCGTTTGAAAGGTCACTCTAAAGAAGTGCCTCCCGTTGGATCTGTATTTTGTTCAAAGGGTGAATATTTATCTAATAGAATGTGTCCAGCATTTCGCTTATTCAAGAGTAATGACTTAGTCTTTAACAATATTAATGTGCACCATGCGGGAGCGATGGGGCTTATTGCAGAACGTTGTGAGAATATTACTTTAGATAGTTTTAACGTCGTATTAAAAGAAGGCGAAGGTAGAATGGTTACTACCACCGCAGATGCCACACATTTTTGTAATGTGAAAGGAGAGATTATCATTCGCAATAGTACTTTTGAAAACATGCTGGATGATGCTACCAATATTCATGGTACTTACGTTAGGGTAAATAAAATTATTGATGATTATAGTGTAGCGGTAGAAACATACCATCCACATCAAAACGATTATCTTTTTGGAGAAGTGGGTGATAGTATTAGAATCATCAATAATTATTTGAATCCTACAACGGGTAATCTTGTGCTTAAAAATGTGGAACGTATTAACGAAAAAATATCCATTTTAACATTCAATGAATCCGTTAAGGGTAAAGTTGAAAAATATTTCGGCATTGAAAATGTTTCATGGTATCCAACGGCTTTGCTGGAGAACAATATTGTTAGAAACAACAGAGCAAGAAGTTTTCTTATTTCGGTACCACGAAAAGTTGTGGTTCGCAACAACTATTTTTCATCACAAATGGCTGCATTGCGTATAACTGGTGATTTAGGATTGTGGAATGAGTCTGGACCAGTTGATAGCCTTATCATAGAAAAAAACATTTTCGAAAATTGTTTGTATTCGGGAAGCCCACAGTCGGTTATTATGATTGATCCCCAGTATGAAGATATGAATAATTTACGCGGTAAGTATGGTAAAGATATTATCATAAAGGATAATCAATTTAAAACTTTTGATGCTTCTATACTTAAGGCTATTTCTGTTGAAGGTTTGGTGTTTGAAGGCAATACTATAGAACAAACCAACACCTATGCCCCAATTTTTCCAGAAATACCAAATTTAAAAATCATCAATTGTAGCCAAGTAAAAATCGAAAACAATACCTATAAATCGATTTCAGGGAAGAAGGGTACTTTGAGTATCGATAAACGTTCTACCCAAATTAATATTTTTAATAACAATGAAATTATTTCACTAAACTAAATTAACTAAACAAATTATGAAAAAAAATGTATTATTATTATTAATGTGTTTATGCCTTTCCTTTTTAGGGTTTGCGCAAAAGCAAGTTTCAGGACTGGTTACCGATGAACAGGGTATGCCAATACCCGGTGTAACCGTGTTAGTTAAAAACACTAGTACTGGTTCAGTAACAGATTATAATGGCGCTTATAGCGTATCAGTGCCATCTGGCTCTAATGTTATTGTGTTTTCTTATGTTGGCATGAAGCCTCAAGAAATTAAAATTAACCAAAAATCAGAAATCAATGTTAAACTGGAGGAAGAGCTATCAGCTTTAGATGAAGTTGTGGTAATTGGTTATGGTACGGTAAAGAAAAGTGATTTAACAGGTTCTGTGGCTGGTATTAAGGCTCAGGAAATTAGTGAATCACAACCAAGAGATTTTTTGACTGCCATGCAAGGTCGTATTGCTGGTGTGCAAATTTCCTCTGAATCTGGAGAACCAGGTAGTGGTATGAATATTAAAATACGTGGGCAGAATTCCATTGTTGGGGGTTCTTCTCCGTTATTTGTGATTGATGGTGTGCAGATTGAAGTTAATGGAGATGAAATTGCGTCTGGTAATTCATCTAACAGCACAAGTAATCCGCTTTCAATGATTAATCCATCAGATATAGAATCTATAGAAGTGTTAAAAGATGCTTCAGCCACTGCTATATTTGGGTCACGTGGGGCAAACGGCGTTGTGTTAATTACCACAAAGTCTGGGAAATCTGGAAGATCAACCTTAACTTACCAAGTTAATACTGGCTTTTCTACGATAGCTAATAAAATCGATGTACTATCTCCTGAAGATTATTTGAATTATGCTCGAGTTCAAAATGGGCGTGAGAGTTTTTTAAATTATGATTCCGACGGCGACGGTACATTTGATACACCACGTGATTTTTCTCAAATTGAAGGTGTTGTCTGGCAAGATGAAGCTTTGCGTACGGCAGTATCAACTGAACACGTTTTGTCTGCTAGTGGAGGAAGCGAGAAGTCAAATTACTCAGCGTCTTTAGGCTACCTTTCTCAAGAAGGTTTGGTTAAGAATAACGATTTTGATCGTTATAATTTACGAGTCAAAGCGAATCAAATCCATTCCGATAAATTCAGTATTGGTTACAATTTAAATGCCTCTGTGGTCAATAGTAAAGGTGTGGCCAATAATGGGGGCCCCAACAGTTATAGTGGAATTACACAGCAGATCATTATGTCAAATCCTTGGAGAATTGGAGAAATTGACCCTAATATTGATCCTTTAGATGATAATTTTGTATCACCTCTTAGAATGATAGAAGAGGCTTATAAAAATACCAGATCGATGAGACTCCTTGGTAGTATGAACATGAAATATAATTTCACTAAAAATTTCAGTTATAATGCTATTTTGGCTGGTAATTATTCTCAGTCTAAAACATCAGAATTCTATAATTCTAATACGAGTTGGGGAAGATTCTATGATGGTTTGGGAATACTTGCAGCAGTTGAGACTTTTTCTTATAACCATTCTTCTCAATTAAATTTTAATAAGAAATTTAATGGGCATAATATTAGTGCATTGGCTGCATTTGAAATAAACCATTATAACCAAGAAAGATTTAGAGATAGGGTTTCAAC
The DNA here is from genome assembly GCF_057126245.1 of Yeosuana sp. NCBI lineage: Bacteria > Pseudomonadati > Bacteroidota > Flavobacteriia > Flavobacteriales > Flavobacteriaceae > Yeosuana > Yeosuana sp. The sequence goes on from NZ_DBNGMQ010000004.1 coordinate 11,117, forward strand.
CTTTGAAGATCAGTCAACAGGTATTTGGGACTTAAGTAAAGGAGAAAACGTACTTGAGAATAGCACAGAGAGATTTAGCACGAACAGATTATCATATTTAGGACGTATTAATTATAATTATAAAGGCAAATACTTTTTAACAGGAAGTTTTAGAGCAGATGGCTCTGATAAATTTGGAGCAGGGAATAGATGGGGTTATTTTCCGTCTGGAGCTTTTGCTTGGACAGCTTCTAAAGAGAATTTTTTGAAAGATAGTTCAATTATTAATAATTTGAAATTTCGTTTAAGTTATGGTAAGACAGGTAATGAAAGTATTCCTGCATATAGATATATGGCGCGCATGGAGAACTCTTATTATACAAGTAACGATGCTATTTTGTTTGGCTTATCGCCTGCATCAAGAGCAAACCCCGATTTACAGTGGGAAACGACTGATCAATATAATGCAGGTATTGATTTAGGCTTGTTCAAAAACCGCGTGAATATAACTGCTGATTACTATAAAAAAGATACAAATGATATGTTGTTAAACGCTCCTGTATCATCACAAAGTGGCTATGGTAGACAGTGGCTTAATTTTGGAGGTATTGAAAATGAAGGGTTTGAATTTTTATTAAATACGGTTAACATTGCTACAAAGAATTTTACATGGGAATCAACTTTCAATATAAGTTTCAATAAAAATAAAGTGACCAATATTGGTGGTGCCGAATTTATACCCATTACCCTTGGTGGCGGTTGGATTCAAAACCCAGGTAGGGTAATTGTTGGGGAATCTCTTGGTGCTATGTATGGTTATACAGCTGATGGCATTTATCAAATAGCCGATTTTAATTGGCAAAATGATAGTGACCCAGCTATTGAGCATGGTGATAGAGATTATACACTAAAAGACGATCGTCCATTATATACTAGTGGTACTGCTGTTCCCGGTACAGTAAAATACGCAGATATTAGTGGTCCAGACGGTGTTCCGGATGGTCAAATTGATGATACTTATGATAGAGGAATTATAGGTAACAGTACGCCAGAACATATAGGCGGATTTAATAATAATTTTAAGTATAAGAATTGGGACTTATCTTTCTTTCTAGAGTGGAGTTATGGGAATGATATTATGAATGCATCTAAATTAAGAGAAAATGGATTACAACCATCTATGAACGTTACTTATGGTTTCTTTAATGATTATTGGTCACCGACTAATCCATCAAATACATACCCTGGTATTGGTCAAGTAAGTTGGACAACTTCGTCTTATTTTGTAGAGGATGGCTCATATCTTAGGTTAAAGAATATTAATTTAGGTTACAGGTTACCTAAAACAGCCTTAGAGGGCACGGGAATTTCAGATGTAAGATTTACGCTTGTAGCTACAAATCTAATCACTTGGACCAATTATTCTGGACTTGATCCAGAAGTTAATTCCAATAATCCCCTATTACCAGGTTTTGAGAGGTTTGCATACCCGCGTTCAAGAACAGTATCTTTGGGTGCTATTATTAATTTTTAAAAAAAAAGAAAATGAAAAAAATAAAATATTTAATTGTTGTTTTAGGTCTGTTATTAATGACCTCTTGCTCTGATGTTTTAGAGAATGATCCCTACTCGTTTACGTCTCCAGATAATTTTTATAAATCGGCTAAAGATGCTGAGATAGCATTAAATGGGGTGTACCATGTACTTAGTGCGGCAAATGTTCAAGGTATTGGGAATCAACCCACTTTTAGTCGTAATTTAGCCTGTATGCTTCAAGGCGGTACAGATGAGATGTGGACAAGAACCACCTATAATAATGGAGATTTTGCTCCTTTTGGCGTGGCTGGAGTTACACCTGATAATGGCTTACTTGGTCCTACTTGGGGTGCATTCTATGCTGGAATTAACAGGGCTAATTATTTAATTGAAAAATTAGACGGAATTACCGATCTTTCTGACAATAGAAAGATGGAGATAGAAGGTGAAGCTAGATTATTAAGAGGTTTTTATCACATGAACTTATCTATGATGTGGGGTGGAGTTCCAACTTACACCACTTCAGAACAAGACCCACTTAAAGCGCGTCAATCTATCGAAGAGGTGTATGCACAAATCATAGCCGATTATGATTTTGCTTATAAAAACCTTCCTGACAAAGCTCTTGTGTTAAGCCATGTTAATAAATGGACGGCCGCAGGTTTATTGGCCAGGGCTCATACGTATTTAGCAAGTGCCAGAACTTCAAGATTACCAGATTTTGGTTTAGCTATTAATAGCTTTGATTGGGTAATTGCAGATGATCATTATCAAAAAGCACTGACCTATACAACCGCTGTTGTAGATTCTAAAATGTATGAATTGATTCCACAATATGACTATTTATTTAGAGAAGGAACTAAAAGTTATCAATACCAGGAATCCTTATTGAATGCCGAAGCTTCCACGTCATCAGGTATGCAGGTAATAAATATGCTTGTAAATGGTTTCGCTGCTCAAGGGAATGTTGGTAAAAATGGTGGAGGTTATGGTTTTTTCAGACCCTCTGGAGAACTTTACAATAAGTATGTAGATGCTGATAAACGATTTACCCATAATTTAACAGGAAACTACCGTAATGCCAGTTCTATTGAGGAAATTGATGGTGTTAGGTATTACGTTCCGTTTCCATTAAACCCTAGCAATTGGACGTATAGTTGTGGGAAATTTAGAGCCATGGATCCAGCACAAAAAACATTAGCGAGTTGGGCAAGCAGTATTAATTTCTCTTTGCTAAGGTTTGCTGATATTTTATTGTTGCATGCAGAAGCACAGTATTTTACTGGAGATGAGACCGGGGCAAGAAATACATTTACCATAGTTAGGAGTAGAGCTGTTGCAGATGGTTATACTGTTGATGACATGAATACAGCTTATTACAAGGCTGATTTTGTTGATGAACTTCTTGATGAAAGATCACGAGAATTATGTTTCGAATCAATTAGAAGGTTCGATTTAGCACGATTTAATAAGTTTGATGAAGCAATCGCATCATTGTCACCTGATTTTGGTTTTTACAATAACACGGTGCCTACTATACAGCAAAACTGGAAACCAGAAAGAGTGTGGTTTCCTATTCCGCTGCAGCAAATTGATCTAAATCCAAACTTGGTTCCGAATAAAGGGTATTAAATTTTTAGTAGTTAGTTTTAGTAAATGAGGAGTTAATTTGCAGTATCATATGTGATTTAGCTCCTCATATTTATTTGATATAAAAAAGTATGAAGTAAGTATCATTGTAGTTTACAAAACAAATGATGTGTTTTTTTATATGATTTTCTGAATTTGTATTTTTTTAAAAAAGTCTGAATTATTTTTCTTAATGTTTAAAAGAACTTCATTTTAAAAAAATGAAATATATAATTATTTTAATTGTGTTTGTTTGTTTATCAAACACATCAAAGGCTCAAGAGACCTTTACATTACCTGATTTTTTTCGTAAAACGCGAGAATTACCGTTAATGCAACTGAACACCACGCAAACCATTAATGTGTCTTCATATGGTGCTAAAATTAATGATGGCATAGATGATATTTCTGGTATTACAAAAGCCATTAATGCTGCCAAATCGCTATCTAGTAGGAGGAATCCCGTTAAACTGGTGTTTGAGGATGGTGTATACGATTTATTTCCAAAAACTGGTGCAAGCCACACTATATCCATAAGTGATGCCAAGTATGTGGTTATAGAAGGCAATAATGCCGAAATGATGCTGCACAATCCAGAAGTAGGCTTTTTATCTTTAAACCGATGTAAAAATGTTATCGTTCAAAATCTTTTTATAGACTATGCAAAATTACCATTTACCCAAGGTAAGGTTATTGCTGTAAATCCAGTAAACGCTACCTTCGATCTAGAAATAGATCCTGGATTTCCTTTACTAAGTGAGGCTTATTTTACTGATGCTCCTCAAAAGTGGGGAATGTTAAAGGAAACCTCGGGACAACTTAAGGCAGGGGTAACCAATTTGTTTCCATACAAGGGTTGGACTCAAATCTCAGGGAATACTTTTCGGGTAAATCAACCCAATGCAAGTTAT
>NZ_DBNGMQ010000005.1:0-5807 GCF_057126245.1 Yeosuana sp.
ATTGAAAATGAGAATGGAGGTACCTGTGCTACCGGTTGCCATAAAGAACAAAGTTATGCCAGAGAGTAAAACATTGTTGAATTAAAAATATTTCATAATAAATTATATTATCTTTGTTAAAGGCCGGCTATATGCCGGTCTTTTTTTGTTATAAGCGCATAAATAAGAGCTTTTTATCGTATATTTAATATTCCTGGCTATTAGGCTTAAACCTACAATTAAAACAGATACCATGAAACTCTCTGTTATATGCCTTATAGTTGTATGTACACTACCAAATATTTGGTCACAAATTCCTCAAGACAATTTTAAACCCAATAAAATACTGCTTAAAAAAAAGAAGTGGCAGCGTGTTTCTGATTATAGATTTGAAGATAATTACTATTATTTTGCAGTAGAATGGCAACAAAATGAATATGTATTAATGGATTTGGGAAGGCCTAATAAAGAGTACATAAGAACTTCTGATTTCGATATCTTATTTAACAAACTAAAATCTTTAAAAAAAAATAGATTTATACCCAACGATGACCTTCAAAATAAAACTATTTGGAAGCGGGTAGCCTTGCATAGATTTGAATGTAATTACCTGAAACTTGCAATAGAATTTGACGATCCCGACTATGTTTTATACACCATGAATAGTTCAAAGCAAGAATTATTTCGCTCAGTTGATTATGCTTTAATCCGGCAAAAAATTACGAGCCTCACCTTGCGATAAAAACAATTTTTAGGAATTTTAGCACATTTTAAACGTAAGCTTAATACAATGATGCGTTATAAAAAAACACTGCTAGATAGAAGCAGTGTTTTTTAAACTATAAAGAAATATTAATTATTTAGCAATAACGGCTTCTTCCATAATGATTTTATAGAAATACCCAGCACCAAAATTCTTATCTAAAGCAATAACTCCTTCAAAAACTACCACATCACCTACATTTAGGTTTTCCTGAGTGGTAATCATTAAATCGTAATTACCTTCAAAACTAGTACCGTCTTGAAAATGCACCCAGTTTTTACCCATAATAGCAGCTGTAAATTTGGTAACTTCACCAACAATTTTTACTTTCTTTCCTGCATATTGTTGTGTGTTTTCGAATATGGTACCAATACGAATGCCCCCTTCAACAGCTTCAATGTTCAATTTCAACTGATTAAGGGTAGGCTGTTTACCTGTTTCTACTTCTTCCTTTGGTTTGTTAGGATCAACGAGTCCTTTATCGATATCAATTTCATCAGCACTGGTAATAGCACTTAAAAACAATACGTTATCGAAGGTTCTGTTAAGCTCTGTACTCGTAAAATTGGGCATCGCCATACCACTTTTATAATAAAAAACCTCGCCTATTTCAGCTTCTGTTGTTGGTGCCGCCAACCATTTTTTTTCACCGTCTTCTAAAACATGTAAATAGGTATATGAACTTACCTGAATAACCTCCTGAACAAATACTTTTCTAAGGCCTTGTTTTACATGTGGATCTTCCTGTGCAGTAGCATAAATGCCAAATACAAAGGTCGATAAAACAATTACTAATCTTAATAATTTCATATGTTTTGTTTCTATATTATTTTATAATTACAGCGTTTTCAATGATGACATCATATACATAACCTGCACCAAAGTCTTTATTTAAAACCACTTTTCCTTCAAAGCTTACAATATCTCCCATTCTAACCTCATCGGTAGTTGTTGCCGTTAAATCGAACTCGCCATTGAATGCCGTACCATCCTGAATATGAAACCAGTTAACATTCATAATAGCAGGGTTATATTTAGTAACTTCGCCTTTTAATCGTACAACCTTGTTATGATACGCTTCTCTGTTTTTTAATAGCTCTTCAATAGATATGGTGTTTCCTGAAGCTTGAATTTTGACATCTTTTTTCTCAACCACAGTGCGTTGCGATCCGGACGTTGCTGTATTTGAATTTGGAACCATCACGCGTCCAAGTCCTTCTTCGGTAGTACTTATTTGTTCCACAAAATAGACGATTTCGAAAGTTTTGTTCAATTCCTTACTTTCAAAATTTGGCATCTCCATGGCATTATCATAATAAAAGGTTTCCCCTATCTTTATATTGGTTATGGGTCCCGCAATCCATTTTTCGACACCATCTTCCAGCCCTCTTACATAGGTGTATTCACTAACATGCAATACTTCCTGCGCCGTGGCTTTATGTGTATTGGTAGCATTTCCTGTTTCTGTTTTTACCTCATTTTTACAAGAGACTATCAATACCATGATAAATGCTAAACTAAAATAAAATTTCATATTCAAAAGTTTTTAATGTTCGTATTTCTAGAGCAAAAATAGGTTAAATAGAGTGATGAATAACTGATAAATGTCATCAAACAAAAGATAGTATTAAACTAATTTTGTCATAAATTATATTAGAAAACTAACTGTATTATGAAAAAATTATTAAAGATTCTTTTCTCCCCAAGAACAACTCTAGGCTTGCTCGTTATCTTTGCTATTGCCATGGGAGCGGCAACGTTTATTGAAAATTCTTATGACACCATTACTGCAAAAATACTTATTTATGATGCCCTATGGTTTGAAGCACTTATGGTGCTCATGATTTTAAACTTTATAGGAAGCATAAAACGCTACCATTTACTAACCAGAAAAAAAATAGCCGGATTCATTTTTCATATCTCATTTGCAATCATGATTATTGGTGCTGGAGTTACGCGTTATATAGGTTTTGAAGGTAGAATGCATATTAGAGAAGGACAACAGTCCAATTTTATTTTTAGCGATGACACCTATTTAAATGTAAGAGCAAATGATGGGAATCAGGACTATGTTATAGACAAAAAATTAGCGCTTGGGATGATTACCAATAATGCGTTTAAAGTTAATGTAGAAACAGATTCAAAAGGCACTATTGAAATTGCTTATAAAAACCATTTAAAACATGCACAGGAAACCTACATAGAAGGTACAGAAGGTGGTTTTATGATGCTGAATTTAACAATTAGCGATGATGGAGGGCATAAGCATGAATTACAGTTAAAAGATGGTGAAAGTAGTATGATGCATAATACAGCGGTATCATTTAATAATAATCAGCGTCCTGGAGGTGTTAAAATTACGGGCAATGCTAATGGTTTGTTTATAAGCTATCCAGCCAAAATAAAAACAAGCGCTATGCCTGAAATGACAGAGGGACTTATCGAGAAAGACAGCTTGGGCGCATTTAACCGCATGATGCTATATGAGCCTGAAGGTTCAGGGCTTTCGATTGTAATGACCAAATTAACGGAACATACATTAGTGAGTTACGTAGAAAATCTTAACAACGAAAATTTACCAGGTGCTTTAATCTTGGATGTTGAACATAATGGTGAAACAAAAGAAGTAGCGGTTATAGGGGGTCCTGGTTATATTGAAAATTATAAGGAGGTTCCTCTAAACGGTGTATCTCTAAAAATAGCATATGGTACTAAAAGAATTAATATCCCTTTTGCTTTACAATTGAATAAATTTGAACTGGATAGATATGCGGGTTCTATGAGTCCTTCTTCTTATGCCAGTGAGGTGACTTTAATTGACTCCCAAAATGGTGTTCGAAAAGACCACCGTATTTTTATGAATAATGTACTGGATTATGGCGGGTATCGTTTTTTCCAGTCGTCGTACGATAAAGATGAAAAAGGGACTGTACTATCTGTAAATCATGATTTTTGGGGAACCTGGATTAGCTATCTAGGATATACTCTCATGATTATTGGATTTATATGGACCTTGTTTAATCCGCATTCAAGATATTGGGAATTAATGAGTAGAATTCGAGATTTGAGGGAAAAGAGAAACGTTTTAACCCTTTTATTTGGGTTCTTATTTGCTAGCAGTGCCATGTTTGCACAGCAACAGCAACAACAGCAACAACAGCATAATCACCAACCACATATCAATCAGTTTTCTGTAAGTGCAGCACATGCCGATAAATTTGGAGAATTAGTGGTACAATTATATGAAGGGCGATTTGCACCTGTACATACATTAGCACTGGACGTCATGCATAAAATATCAAGGAAAGATAAATTTGATATTCCAGGAAGAGGTAAAATGACAGGGATACAAGTCTTTTTAGATATGCCTTTAAATCCAGATTTCTGGAAGGATCAGGAAATAATTTATGTGCGAGAAAAAGCGGTAACCGATATTATTGGTGTTACTGGAAAAAAGGTAAAATTTAATGACTTTTTTAATACTAAAGGCCAATATAAATTGCAGTCGTTTGCTGAAACAGCTTTTAGAAAACCTGATGCTGAGCGCAATAAGTTTGATAAGGAAATAATTAAATTAAATGAACGCTTAGAAGTTTTTATGATGGCTTATCAGGGCAATATGTTAGATATTTTTCCTGTACAGAATTCAGAAAACAACAAATGGGTAAGTTGGGACGATAAATTGGCACAACAGGAGCTGCAAGGTAGACTTCGAATTATCAATGATGATTTAAAATTACCAGTCTTAAATTACTCTAATATCATGAGTGCGTATTTATCAGAAGTAATTAATGCTACAAAAACAGCAGATTATAGTAACGCTAATAAACTATTGGGGTATTTAAAAAGCATCCAAAAACAAAGTTCTGCTACAGGTATTATGCCTTCTGATACTAAGATTGAAAGAGAAATTAGTTACAACAATTCTAATATTTTTATAAATCTTAAAAATATTTATGCCTTGCTAAGTGTATTATTATTGTTTTTAGCTTTTGTAGATAATTTAAAATCAAAGAAAAGTAAAATTTTAAGCTGGTCACTCTATGCATGTATTACTATATTAGGAGCAGCATTTATATACCATACTTATGGTATGGGAATGCGTTGGTATTTATCTGGACATGCACCATGGTCTAATGGTTATGAAGCCTTGATTTTGGTGTCTTGGGCTAGTTTATTAGCAGGATTCAGTTTTATGCGTTATTCAAAAATCACGTTGGCAGCAACCTCTTTACTGGCATTCTTTACCTTAATGACAGCAAGCCATAGCAGTTATGATCCGCAGTTAACCAATCTTCAGCCTGTATTAAAATCGTACTGGCTAATTATTCATGTGGCTACTTTAACCATTAGTTACGGATTCTTAGGATTAGGCTTTGTTTTAGGGTTCTTTAATTTGGGTATCTATATGTTTAAGAATAAGAAAAATAGAGAGCGCTTATCTCTAATAACAAAAGAGTTAACCTACATTAATGAAATGAATTTAACCATTGGATTGATGCTTGCTACAGTAGGTACTTTCCTTGGTGGTGTATGGGCAAACGAATCCTGGGGTCGCTATTGGGGCTGGGATGCTAAAGAAACCTGGGCATTGATAATAACTGTTGTTTATACTATTATTTTGCACTTTAGATTAGCACCAAAATTAAAAGGTGAGTTTATTTTTAATGTAGCATCAATCTTTGGATTTGGATCGGTACTTATGACTTTTATTGGGGTTAACTATTACTTTACCAAAGGCATGCACTCTTATGCCAGTGGCGAAACTCCAGTGTTCCCTATGTGGGCATGGATTGCGATTTTATCGATAGTTGTGTTTATAATTATTGCAGGTTTAAATAAACGAAGAGTAGAAAAGAATGGTGATCAAATGGCAGACAAATAGCGCTGCCTTCAACTAAACACTAAAAAATAAGGATATTTAGAAGTGCCTCTAATAAAGGCACTTCCTTTTTTCATAAAATATAGATTATACTGGATCTCTATTTAAAACAGATATTATGTTTAATGTCTATGGTTATAAAATGATTTTGAAAGATCATATTAAATTAGATGATAAAATTTT
>NZ_DBNGMQ010000006.1:0-128122 GCF_057126245.1 Yeosuana sp.
ATTGAACGCATTGTTATATTTTACTCAGACGGAAGTTTTAAAAACTTTGAGAATTAAGCACATTCTTTCTTAATTTTGCAATTAAAATCAGTTTATGAAACAATTAATCATCCTATGCATCTCTGTGACCCTTTTAGGGTGTTATCAATCTGAAAGGAATTGTAAAGACTTTAAAACTGGAAAATATTATAGTGAAGTAACCATAGATGATGTGTTATATGCATCTGAATTTGAACGAACATCAGATATCCAAGTCGAAACCTATAACGGCAAGTCAGACTCCAGTCATGTGCGCTGGATAAACGATTGCGAAGTTATTTTTAGAACGATAAAGCCTAAAAACATGGCTGAGCAAAAAGATATTCACTTAAAAATATTACAAACTACCGATTCATCATATACCTACGAATACTCCTATGTTGGAGAAACGAATAAGCAAAAAGGGATTGCTTTTAAAGTTAATTAAACGGGTATAAAAAAGATTCTACTAAATGAAACTTGACCTCGTTTGATGGCGTGATTTCATAACGCAACAATAGTTCTCCCCAGAATTCACCATCAGAAAAATCAGCAATAATCCACTTATGGTTTAATAACTTCACGGTATTGATCATCATTTTTCGTCCGGAGCTAGAAGCATAAGGCACGATGGGGTGCTCTCCAGAAACCGCATTGGTGTTATAGAGTGCATCTTTAATAAAAGGAATCAATGAATCTACCCGATATCCTTTGTTTTCAAAATACGAGATCGCATCTTCATTGTGTTCCAAATTAAAATGAGACGCATATAAAATAGCATTCTGCAAAGACACTATAGAATCCTTGTAAGTTTTTAGCTGTTCTTTACTGCTTGTTATTTTCTCATTTTGAAATTCCAACAATCGTTTTGAATTCACATATTGAAATAAAATAATCAAAACCGAAAATATAAATAGATAAATAAAAATACGCTGTTTCATGTGTTTGTGTTATTGTTTTTTAATGATTAACTAATGTTTCCTATCAATCATTATTTTTTGATAAGGTTTTTGGCATGCTCGTTTCATAACTAATTTTAGATATTAATTTGTAACGTATCGTAAGCCAAAAATACGTTTTTAGGAAGCGTTTTTTCAACCTCTTCATGAAATCCCAATAGGTGGCTAATATGCGTGATAAAAGCGATTTCAGGATTTACGCTTTCTATAAACTGCAAAGCTTCTTCTAAATTAAAGTGAGATATATGGGGTTCATGGCGTAACGCATTTACAACCAAAACTTTAATATTTTTAATTTTATCAATCTCACGATCTTCAACGGTTTTCATATCAGTTAAGTAAGCAAAATCTTTAAATCTAAATCCGAATACTTGTAATTTATGATGCATGCCATTAATGGGAACGACCACCCCATTATTTAATGTAAACGGTTTATTTTCAATTGTATTGATGGCTAACGTAGGCACGCCTGGGTATTTGTCTTTCGTTGAAAAGATGTAATCAAATCGTCTTGTTAATGACTCTATAACGCGTTTATGCGCATAAATTGGAATATCCCCTTGCCTGAAATAAAAGGGTCTTACATCGTCTAATCCCGCAACATGATCGGAGTGCTCATGTGTAAATATAATACCATCAATTTTACTGCAGTCAGCTCGTAACATTTGTTGTCTGAAATCGGGACCACAATCAATCACATAGGTGTAATCATCCCATTCAACAAGTACAGATACCCTTAGTCTTTTGTCTTTCTCATCGGCACTTAAACAAACAGGATGTTTACTTCCAATAATTGGAATGCCTTGAGAAGTGCCTGTGCCTAAGAATGTGATTTTCATTAAAAAATGAAGTAAATTTTGAGTTTAAAATTAATACATTTTATTTAAAACTTTTACCCATCATTATTTTTTATAATAAACCCGCTTTTGTAACTAAAAATTAATTAAATATTTCAGGTAAAACATGATAATTATCACATATTAAACACTTGTAAAATATTATTTTTATGCTGTTATAAATCAAAACGTTTCCCAAATGATAATAGGTGTTTTAAAAGAAACCCAGAAAGGTGATAATAGAGTCGCTATTACTCCTAAAATTGCCCAACAACTTATAGAAAGAGGATTTGAAGTTAGAGTTGAAGAAGACGCCGGTGCTAATTCTTCTTACAAGAATTCTGATTATAGTAAAGCTGGTGCAAGCCTAAGAACTAAAGAAGATCTTATTAAAAATGCAGACGTCTTAATTAAGATTAATCCTTTTGATAATAGTGAATTAAAAAAATTAAAAAAGGGCCAAATCATTATTGCGCAATTATTTCACAAATCGCATCCAAAGGACATGAAAATTATTGCCAAACAAGGTGCTACTGCATTTTCAATGGATGCCATGCCCCGAATTTCAAGAGCTCAGGATATGGATGTATTGAGCTCTCAAAATAATTTAGCTGGTTACAAAGCTGTTATTAAAGGGGCGTATGAGATGACCAAAATATTTCCGTTAATGATGACAGCCGCAGGTACTATTTCGCCTGCAAGAGTTTTAGTATATGGCGTTGGGGTTGCAGGCCTGCAGGCTATTGCAACAGCCAAACGCTTAGGAGCTATTGTTGAGGCTACCGATATTAGAACAGAAACCAAAGAACAGGCAGAATCTTTAGGCGCTAAGTTTATTATGGTTGATAATACAGGTGAAGAATCTGAAGGCGGATACGCGAAAGCAGCTTCTGAAGATTACGCAAAACGACAAAAAGAAGCGGTTGATAAATCACTATTTAAAGCGGATTTAGTGATTACAACGGCCATGATTCCTGGAAGGAGATCTCCTGTATTAATTACTAAAGAACAAGTAAAACAAATGCAAAATGGTGCGGTAATTATAGACTTGGCAGCGGCTCAAGGTGGAAATTGCGAACTAAGCATCATGAATAGAACAGTGATCAAACACGGGGTTAAAATAATTGGAACTACCATTGCTCCTCAAAGTGTGTCAACCAATGCGAGTGATTTGTATGCAAAAAATACTTTTAACTATTTAGTGCACCTTACGGAAGGCAATGAATTTAAATGGGATTTGGAAGATCAAATTACAGATGAAACTTTAATCATTCGCAATGGAGAAATAAGACAAAACGGAATAACATCATAAGATATGAATGAATTAATAGATTTTGTAAGTAACAACCTCCAAATGATATATATCGTGATACTGATGATATTTGTTGGAGTCGAAATTATTGGCCATGTGCCTGCAGTACTGCATACACCATTAATGTCTGGAGCTAATGCCATTCACGGTGTGGTAATTATTGGCGCTATTTTAGTAATGCTGGGTGTAAACCCTGAAAATTATTTAGGACAAGCCCTGGGCTTTGTGGCTGTTTTATTAGGAACTCTTAACGTGGTTGGTGGTTTTGTTGTCACAGATCGCATGTTAGAAATGTTTAAAAAGAAAAAATAATGGAATATATATTTAGTCTTGAATTTATCTATTTAGTGGCATCAATGACTTATATACTTGGTTTAAAGATGCTTGGTAAACCAGAAACAGCAAGAAAGGGTAACCTCATTGCTGCAGCTGGTATGACCTTAGCTATTTTTGGAACCATTTTCTTATATCAAGGTGAGGTGCCTACATATATATATGTTTTAATTGGTACGGCTATAGGTATTGGAACTATTATAGGTTGGATGATAGCCAAAAAAGTAGCCATGACCAAAATGCCAGAGTTAGTATCACTTTTTAATGGTATGGGTGGTGCTAGTGCGGCTTTAATTGGCCTTATCGAATTTGAACATTATACGGGTGAGACCTTATCTACCACAACAATTGTAGCTGGAATTATAATTGGGAGTATATCCTTTTCTGGTAGTATGATTGCTTGGGCAAAACTTAATGGAACACTAAATAAACCGATTCGATTGCCAAAATACAATCTTATTAATAATGTCATCATCGCCGGTTTAATTGTATTTGCAGGATATATTGCTTGGTCTGGTACAGAAAGTCAATTGTTACTATATGTGCTGTTTTTTGGAGCTTTGGCATACGGTGTTTTATTTGTGTTTCCTATTGGAGGCGCAGATATGCCTGTGGTCATTTCATTATTAAACTCATTTACGGGTTTAGCCGCTGCTTTAGGTGGTTTTCTTTACGGAAATATGGTGATGCTAACAGGGGGTATCTTGGTAGGTTCTGCAGGGACTATTCTAACCTTTGCGATGTGTGATGCCATGAATAGATCACTTGTCAATGTTATTTTTGGAAGTTTTGGAAGTAGTGCCGGTGATGAAGCGACTCTAGGTGAATCTGAAACCATGAAAGGATCTATCAAAAAAACAACCGTTAGTGATGCAGCCATTATGATGAATTATTCTCAACGCATTATTATTGTTCCAGGTTATGGACTTGCAGTAGCGCAGGCACAACATGCCATTCATGAGTTAGAACAATTATTAGCGAGTAAAGGAATTGAAGTTAAATACGCCATTCATCCGGTAGCAGGACGTATGCCTGGTCACATGAATGTGTTATTAGCAGAGACTAATGTTGACTACGATAAGCTTGTTGAGATGGAAGATGTTAACCCAGAATTTAAAAATACGGATATTGTGTTTGTTGTAGGAGCTAATGACGTTGTAAACCCTGCGGCCCACAACAACCCATCAAGTCCTATTTATGGCATGCCTATTTTAGACGTGGAAAATGCAAAAAATATTATTATCAATAAACGAAGTATGAATCCTGGTTATGCGGGTATAGAAAATGAATTGTTTTATAATCAAAAAACATCCATGCTCTTTGGAGATGCCAAAGCCGTCATTCAATCATTAATTTCTGAATTAAAGGGTATGTAAATCATTAAATCCATAATTTTTTTAGCAAAGCCATTTCAAAATTTGAAATGGCTTTCTTTATTTATTAATCCTTCTTTTTTTTTCTATTTTTGTACCTTTCAAAAAAAAGAAAATGGCTTTAAAACTAAAAGGAGATAAAGAAATAAGTAAGATCCCTACTATTAAGCAGAAATCCTTACAGATAAATCTTAACGAAAATATTTACGGCACGTTTGCAGAAATTGGCGCTGGCCAGGAAACGGTTCGTAATTTCTTTAGAGCCGGCGGGAGTTCTGGCACAATTGCAAAAGCAATGTCAGCTTACGATAAAGATTTTAGTGATGCTATTTACGGTGTTGAAAAGGACAACCGTTATGTGAGTGAATCTCGTTTACGTAAAATGTTAAATCATGAGGTTGGACTGGTCGAAGATAGAATTACGAGAGACAAACATCCAGATAAATTATTTTTCTCATTTGCCAATACCGTCGCCACTATTGATTTTTCAAAAAAATTTAAAGGTCATGGTTGGGTTGGTATTAAATTTCAACTAGATCCACTTGAAGATTATAACGATATTGTCATTCACGTAAGGTTTAAGCAAACCAATGCACAGCTACAGCAAGAAACCTTAGGTATGCTTGGTGTTAATTTAATTTTCGGCGCTTTTTATATGCACGACGATCCTAAAGAGATTGTTAAATCATTATACGATAATATCGAAAAAGATCAAATAGAAATTGATATGATCAATTTTTCTGGTTGCAGATTTATGTACGTCGACAACCGATTAATGAGTTTACAGCTTCTTAAGAACGAAATGACAGAAGCGGTTATGTTTGGTCCTGATGGTATGAACTTGTTACCAGCCCAGGAACTATATAAGAAAAATATTTTAGCGCTTAGAGGAAGTTTTAGGCCGGTAACCAAAGTAAATATGGATATTTATGAAAAATCGGTAGAATTATTCCTCAATGAAAAAACAGTTAATAAGAAAAATGTCAAAATAATTTTTGAAATTACATTAACCAATCTTAGAGCTGAAGGAAAGATAAATGAACGGGACTTCTTAGATAGAGCAGAATTATTATGCTCTCTTGGACAAACGGTTATGATCACAAACTTCCAAGAATATTATAGATTGGTAGAATATTTTGCGCAATTTACAAAAGCGAGAATGGCACTTGCCATGGGCGTATATAATCTTATTCAAATTTTTGATGAAAAATACTATCGTAACTTAAGTGGTGGTATTTTAGAAGCCTTTGGAAAGATGTTCTTTAAAGATTTGAAAGTATATTTATATCCTTTAAAAAATCATGATACTGGAGAATTTTACACGAGTGAAAATTTAAAAGTACATCCGCGTATGAAAGAATTATATAAATTCTTTAAATACAATGGAAAAATGCTAGATATCAAAGATTTTAATCCAGATATCATGGACATTTTATCAAGAGAAGTACTTCAAATGATTGTTGATGGTGAAGATGGATGGGAAGACATGCTACCTGAAGGTATTGCAGAAATAATAAAAGACCAACGTTTATTTGGGTATTCTAGAAGGCGTCAATTAAAATAAAATTAGTCTTCTAGAATTTGACTTGTATGGTCCTTGGTTTTTACCTTTTCAATGATTTTGGAAATAGTTCCTTCTTCATTAATAACAAAGGTCGTTCTATGAATTCCATCGTATTCTTTACCCATAAATTTTTTAGGTCCCCAAACTCCAAAAGCGTTAATAACGGTTTTATCTTCATCAGCCAATAATGGAAAAGGAAACTTGTATTTATTTTTAAAGTTTTCTTGTTTCTTTTGGTTATCCGCACTCACCCCTAAAATATCATACCCTTCTTCTTGCAATGTTTTATAATGATCACTTAAATTACACGCTTCTGCAGTACAACCGGGCGTGTTAGCCTTTGGGTAAAAGAAAACAATGAGTTTTTTTCCTTTATAATCCGTTAATGAAATGGTGTTTCCTTGTTCATCTAAAGCTTTAAAATTAGGAGCCTTATCGCCTACTTGTAATGTTGTCATATTTTTTAACTTTGTTATTGCTAAAATACAATAAATGTCTAAAAAAGAAAATGTTGAATTTGTTATTTCAACGCTCCAAGAATTATATCCTGAAATTCCGATTCCACTGGATCATAAAGATCCGTATACGCTATTAATTGCCGTATTATTATCAGCACAGAGCACGGATGTTAGAGTCAATAAAATAGCGCCTATTTTATTTGAAAAAGCAGATAACCCCTTCGACATGATTAAACTTTCTGTAGAAGACATCAGGGAGATTATAAAACCTGTTGGCTTATCGCCTATGAAAAGTAAAGGCATCCATGGATTATCCAAAATTCTTATAGAAAAACATGATGGTGAGGTTCCTCAGAGTTTTGAATATCTGGAGGAACTTCCTGCAGTAGGCCATAAAACGGCCAGTGTGGTGATGTCCCAAGCCTTTGGAGTGCCTGCATTTCCTGTCGATACGCATATACACAGACTTTTGTACCGATGGAATTTAAGTAATGGAAAAAATGTGGTTCAAACAGAAAAAGATGCTAAACGACTATTTCCAAAAGAGCTTTGGAACGATTTACATTTGCAAATTATCTGGTACGGAAGACAATATTCACCTGCTAGAGGCTGGGATTTAGATAAAGATATTATTACTAAAACGATTGGTAGAAAATCTGTAATTACTAATTATTATAAATCAATAAAGTCCTGAAACTAGTTTCAGGACTTTATCAAAATTTAATTTAGAAGTGCTTCAAACTTCATTTTATTACAATTAATAACACTTAAAGCTTTTGAATAATTTAGAAGAAAATTAACCGTTTCTTCTTTCGGATTACGTTCTTTTAAATCTTTAATAGAATTGTTAGTGTAAAGTTTTGCCATTTAGCTATCATTTATGTTAATTATAAAGCTAACGTAACAAAATATCTTTTTATTGTTTAATTGGTTAAAACTATGTTATGTTTATCAATAATTTTTCTCAAATTAATAAGCGCATAGCGCATTCTCCCTAACGCTGTATTAATACTAACCCCTGTTTTATCTGAGATTTCTTTAAAACTCATATCGTCATAAATACGCATAAGCAACACTTCTTTTTGATCATTTGGAAGCTCTTCAACTAAGCGTCTTACATCATTTTCAACTTGATCTTTAATAATTTGTTTTTCTGCATTCAATGTCTTGTCACTTAACACTGAAAAAATACTAAACTCACCACTATTATCAAATTTCGGCATTCTATTGTTTTTTCTAAAAAAATCAATCACCAAATTATGAGAGATACGCATCACCCATGGTAAAAACTTACCTTCTTCGTTGTAAGCACCACGTTTAAGCGTTCGTATCACTTTAATGAAGGTGTCTTGGAAAATATCTTCAGTGAGATCTCTATCGTAGACCTTAGAATATATAAAACTATAGATTTTTTGTTTATGTCTCTTAATAAGAATTTCTAAGGCATACTCATCACCACTAATGTAATTAGATACTAGAGTTGCGTCTGGAATAAGTTCGTATTGCATAATCATTACTTTTTGTGCATAGAAGAAGTCTTCTTAGCTTGGGGTTAAATTTTAAAAAGTAATGTTTTGCTATAGGCTAAAAGTGTTTTGTTTGATATAATAACTTGTCAAATATAAGAACAAAGAATCTTAAAAAATAATAAAAAATACTTTTTTTTATCTCATAAGTACCTAAAAACGTATTTTTTACAATATGGCTTTTCTAAAATAGCACCATAAAAATTTTATCTCTACCTCTATTATATAACTAATGAAGATCAATATTTTTAGTAGGATAAAATACTTATAGTATCTTTGCAAAATTATTCCTTAAAAGTCATGATTAGTAATCTTTCAGACGTAAACCCTAAACAAAATATCATCATCAAAGGTGCTAAATTGCATAATTTGAAAAATATTGATGTGGTGATACCAAGAAACAAATTGGTTGTTATTACGGGGTTATCTGGTTCTGGTAAGTCAAGTCTGGCGTTCGATACCTTATATGCAGAAGGCCAAAGGCGCTATGTTGAAAGTTTATCCAGTTATGCACGTCAGTTTTTAGGACGACTCAACAAACCAAAGGTCGATTATATTAAAGGCATTGCACCTGCCATTGCTATTGAGCAAAAAGTAAACTCGACCAATCCGCGATCAACGGTTGGTACCACTACTGAAATTTACGATTATTTAAAGTTATTATATGCTAGGATTGGTAAAACATATTCACCCATATCTGGTGATGAAGTCAAAAAAGACACGGTTTCAGATGTTATACATTACTTAAAACAATTTGATGAAGGTGAAAAACTGTTGCTCCTTGCGCCTATTCATCTAGAAACCGGACGCGAAATGAAAGACAAACTTAAAGTCTTACAGCAACAAGGGTATGCACGCATAAAAGTAAAAAATGAGGTCATTAGAATTGATGAATCTCAGGATATTAGTGAATCTGTAAAAGATATTTTTTTAGTTGTTGATAGAATCATCTTTAAAAATGAAGAAGATTTTGAAAATCGATTAGCTGATGCCGTAGAAACGGCCTTTTTTGAAGGTAAGGGCGCATGTTATATTGAAAGACTAAGCACGAAATCGCTAAAACACTTTAGCAATAAATTTGATCTGGACGGAATCACTTTTTTAGAACCCAATGTTCATCTTTTTAGCTTTAATAATCCGTATGGCGCTTGCCCTAAATGTGAAGGGTATGGCGATATTATTGGTATTGATGACGATTTGGTAATTCCAAATACAGCCTTATCTGTTTATGATAATGCCATTTTTCCCTGGCGAGGCGAAAGTATGAGTTGGTATAGAGATCAATTAGTTAATAATTCGCATAAGTTTGATTTTCCTATACATAAGCCTTATTTTGAATTAAGTTCAGAACAAAAACAACTCATTTGGGATGGCAACCAATATTTTGAAGGGTTAAATTCCTTTTTTGCAGAACTCGAGTCAAAAGCATATAAAATTCAAAACCGCGTGATGCTATCCAGGTATCGAGGCAAAACGAAGTGTAAAACGTGTAACGGTAAGCGTTTGCGTATTGAAGCTAACTATATTAAAATTAGCGGAGCAACTATTACCGATTTGGTAGAAATGCCTTTAAATAAATTATCTGATTTTTTTAAAAATTTAATATTGAATGATCACGATAATCACATAGCTAACAGACTTCTAAAAGAAATACATAACCGATTAGAATTTTTATCGAACGTTGGACTTGACTACTTAACCTTAAATAGAAAATCTAACACCCTTTCTGGCGGGGAAAGTCAGCGAATCAATTTAGCAACGTCATTGGGAAGTAGTTTAGTGGGCTCTATGTATATTTTAGACGAACCAAGCATTGGGCTGCATCCTAAAGACACAGAACGCCTCATATTGGTATTAAAGCAGCTGCGTGATTTAGGAAATACCGTGATTGTAGTTGAACATGATGAAGATATTATGAAAGCTGCCGATGAAATTATTGATATTGGTCCAGAAGCCGGAACCTTTGGAGGTCACGTCGTTGCTCACGGAACCTTTGCTGATATTTTGGTTTCAAATTCATTAACGGCTAAATATCTTAATGGCGAATTAGAAATAGAAATACCTAAAACACGAAGAAGTTCAAAATATCATGTAGATATTATGGGGGCTAGAGAAAATAATTTAAAAAATGTTAATGTAAGTTTTCCGCTTGGAATGCTAACGGTGGTTACTGGTGTTTCTGGTAGTGGAAAAAGTACGCTTGTAAAAAAGATTCTCTTTCCTGCTTTGCAGAAAAAATTGACAGATTTTGGTGATAAACCAGGTCAGTTTTCAACTCTAGAAGGCAACTTTAGTAATGTTAATCATATAGAATTTGTCGATCAAAACCCTATTGGAAGGTCTTCCAGATCGAATCCAGTCACCTACATAAAAGCATATGATGATATTAGAGCATTATATGCAAAACAAAAACTTAGTGCGATTAGAGGCTATCAGGCAAAACATTTTTCGTTTAATGTAGATGGCGGACGCTGTGAAACTTGCAAAGGTGAAGGTGAAGTAACCATTGAAATGCAATTTATGGCCGACGTGCATTTAGAATGTGAAACCTGTAAAGGCAAACGCTTTAAAAAAGAAGTGCTCGAAGTTATGTTTTCTGATAAAAACATTGATGCTATTTTAAATATGACCATTGATGACGCCATCGCATTTTTTGAAACTAATAATCAACCTAAAATTAAAAATAAACTCCAGCCGTTACAAGATGTTGGTTTAGGTTATGTTACGTTAGGACAAAGCTCTTCTACTCTTTCTGGTGGTGAAGCCCAACGCATTAAATTAGCATCATTTTTAGGAAAAGGAAACAACAAAGAAAAAGCCCTCTTTATTTTTGATGAGCCAACTACGGGATTACACTTTCATGATATTTTAAAACTTTTAAAATCATTTAACGCCTTGATTGAAAAAGGACACTCTATTATTGTTGTTGAACACAACTTAGAACTTATAAAATGTGCTGACCACATTATTGATTTAGGTCCCGAAGGTGGCGAAAACGGTGGGTATATAGTAGCAACTGGTACTCCAGAAGAAATAATTATAAACAAAGCTTCTGAAACTGGCAAGTATTTAAAAGAAAAGGTTTAAATAAGGTAGTTCGATTTAAAAATAAGCCTAATTTAAGGATAAGAATTACTATTACAGGGAGTTGCCACCTTAAGCGTTGGTTGAAATAAAAATATATTTTATAAAAAGTACCTCGCGAATCTAAACGAAAGGTCTTGAAAATCGATAATTTTTATAGGTTTTGCCTGCGCTCAACCTTACATAAAATTATAAGTATTTATTTATTAGTTAAATACACGCCTAGTTATATCTGACTCATGATAAAGAAGGTCATTAGTAGAATAAAAAAGCAGATATTCCAATGATTAATGCTGCAAGAGGAATTACAAAACTCAAGAACAAAAACGAAACAATGCCACTTTTAACAAAGCTTAAAAAATAGCCTTGTTTATAAAAATGTTTTACTGCTAATAACAAATAGAAAAAAGTTGAAAACATGACCAGTCCAATCAATAAACCTGAAAGTGACCAAATAAGATCTACTAAAATTAAAATACTAAACACCATAAATAAAAACGAAAAGAAATAAAATGAAAACACTAAATGGTGTGAAAAACTACCTTTTCTAAAATAAAATAGTTTAAGTAACAAAGCAAAAATGGGCAACAAAATAAACATAGCAATAGGAATACTATCATAAAACGCCTGTAAAATAGAACCTCCATTTCTTTGTTTATAAAACTTGAGCGCTTGTCTGTATAATTTTCTCTTAATGGCACCTGCATCATCATTTAACCCCATTGCTTTTAATATGTCACTATCTGGAGCGTTTATAGCAATTAAAGAATCAATCTTTTTTTCCTTAAAATTAAAACTCGAATCTACAATGGGTTTCTTACCGGTGTTATTTTTAAATAATGTATCTAATTCAATATTTATCGCTTCATCGTCGCTAATACCTATAAAATCCTTATTATCCTTTAGTACTTTTAATAATTCTTTTTCTTGAATGGAATCTGATAATGCTTTGCTTTGAATAGTATCTAAAACAGCCTCCGTTTCATCAAACCCTTTTTTTAAAGCTGTATCAAATTTTTCAGTAGTTTCCCTTGTAATTATTGAAAATAAAAAGAAAAACACTACTGAAATAAACAGATACATCTGTGCAGGATGTAAATATAATAAGCGCTTACCTTCAACAAACTTATTAGGCAAATAACCTGGCCTAAACATTAAAGGGATATAGCTTTTAAAAAACCGCGCGTCAAAAGAGAAGTAATTGCTTATCGTATTATAAAATAATACGCCTAACGTAAGTTCATCATTTGTTTTTTGTCCGCAATGAGGGCAAAATTGAAAACCACTTTCATAAGTATTTTCGCAGTTTTTACAAGTAATAGATTCGTTGTCCATACAAATGATTGCTTTGATTATAAAAATATAAAAAAGAAACCACAAACCCATACGGTTTAACCAATTCATTCTTAGCAACTTAAATTTTTGGCACGCAAATTGAAAACTATAAAGCAATAGCGGCAGCCGAAAAGCTAAAGAGTAGGCAAAAAAATAAACCCCAGAATCATGAAAACAAAAATTACGCTACTCAGCCTTTGCTTTCTTTTAGTCACTGCTTTCAGTTTTGCGCAAAAAAAGAATGACCCAAAAAGTATTATAAATAACAAAGTCGCCATAAAAAAATATCACGGTAGTGAAGAACTAGAAAAAATGCAAAAAGGTGAATTATTAGAATTGTACTTAGAGAGAATAGCAGTTCTTTCCAATACATTGCCCTACATAGCCTTCGCAACGAAACCAAGTGCAACGATGTCTACGCTTGGCATACCTAACAGCAAAGAGAATAGAAAGGTACTTGATAATCAACACGAAAACACAGATACTTACATAAAAAACACGTTAGAATTTCAAAAAACAATCTTGCCCTACTCTGATACCAGCAAATTGGTTAGAGCTATTTTATTTTATGAAGAAATAATGAAATCGCTTCACACCTATGATGAATTTATCTAATGATGTATAACAAAAATGAATCATTTATAGCGGAAGCCGAAAAGCTTAAAGAGTAGGCATTATATATAATCCTTTGAATATGAAAACACAATTACTTTTTATTACAAGTTTGTTATTAAGTATAGCAACTGTATCAGCAACAGAACAACTAGACCCTAATCCAAAAGGGAAACATTCAAATATTATAAAACACTATCGTTATGCACAGCCTATTGTCTTTATGGAACGTGGTATAGAGTTTATGGTGTTTCCTGACGGAAGTTTTGATTTTGATGTATTATACAACACTAATTATTATGATTCAAATACAAGAAGAAACACTATTAACACAGGTTATGCTACAAAAGGTTTGCGTGTACAATACACCTCGAACACATATAGAAAACCTATGATTGTTAAGGATAGATTTGGATATATAACCCGAATTGGAAATACGCCTATTTATTACAATCGTATGGGTGATGTGACTCAAATTGGCTCAATAGATATTGATTATAAAAGAAGGGGCCAAATAGTGTCTAAAATTGGAGGCTTACACGTTAGTTACAATAATTGGGGACAAATAGTACACACATCTGGCTATATAAACCGATTAAATATAAATGTATGTAACGATGTTAGCCCGAACGATGGCAGTTTTTATGACAAGCATTACGATGCTAATTATTTTCATTATACGAAACATGGTAAGTTGAAAAAACTAAAAAAGAAAAATCATTAATAAATATTTTGAATTAGTTGTTTAAAATCTCAAAGCCTATAAAAAGGTTTTGAGTTTTTTTTAATTGATTATCAGCAACTTATAATCATATAACAGTTTTTGGCACGCTGTTTGTAACTAGATAAACGTACAACAATAAAAACTCACAATTATGAAAAAGTTACTACTAATAGCAGGATTAATCTTTACAGGGTTAACAGCTTCGGCAATCACAACCAATACTACTGAGAATGTGAATACATCTACTTATATTAATGGTTATGGAAATTCTTTCATATTTGTAGAGAATGGTATTGAGTTTTCTGTATTCCGTGATGGACAGTTTGATTTTAACATTTTAGGAAACAGATCCAATGTTAATGTATCAATTGGTTCTCCTAACATAAACTTTAGTTTTAATTCTGGATATGATTATAATGCATATGTACAATATGATGAGTATGGTGCTATTATTCAAATAGAAAACACCCCTATTTATTATGATTATTACGGACGCATAAGTCAAGCCGGAAACGTAAACATAAATTATAACAATTATGGTTATATCTCTAGAGTCGGTGGGTTATATGTACACTATAACAGATTCAATGTGTTTTCTCATTATACTGGTTTTATAAACATTTACAACAGAGGTTATATACACAGACCTTGGCATCGGTATTACAGTATTCCTGCTTATGATTACTGTGTAGTTTACAACAGACCTTACAGACAATATTATAATCCTGTACGTTATACCTATAACAGACCGTTTTATAATAACTACAGACCTAGAACTGCCATTGCTAGCAGACGCGGAAACAACATCACAAGAAATAGAAGTTATGCGACTGTAAATAGAAGCAATAAAAATGTAAGAGACATAAATAGAATTGCTAATACCAGACGTACTGTTGCAGAAAACAATACATCAAATAGACGTAATACTAATAATGTGAATACCAGAACAAGAATAGAATCATCAACTGTAACCAGAAATGATTCAAGACGTGATAACAACACAACGTTAAATAGAACAAACTCAAGAAGAGATTATAATAGAGATAATAAAAGAGTTGAAAATAACGTTACTAGAACTGAGTCAAGAAATCGAAATACTTCGGTGATTCAAAAACCAAAAAGTTCAAATACACGTGCATATAATAACACAAATAACACCAGAAATACGCAACGAGTTACTGCTAGAACAGAGCAAAGTAAACCGAGAACGACGGCACAACGCACTGTTACAAGGTCTACTGAAAACAGTGAGCCTAAAACAATGACACAACGGACTGTTAGAAAATCTACTGGAAACAGCAAACCAAAAGCGACGCAAAGTAGAAGTAGTAATTCTAGAAACAATACAAGATCGACAACAACAAGAAGACGATCATAATAATTTGGTTGGTTAGTTGGAAAGCCCTGCGATATGTTTGCCTCAAAGCGACTTCGCAGGGTTTTCTGCTTCTAATAATGACGTTTTAAGAGCTTATTCAAAATAGACGTTACATCTTCTGAAAAATTAAAAACATAAACCACACAACCGTAAAAAGCAACAAATAACAAGGATTTTAAACCGATGTTAATAATGACATGAAACGGAAACTCCCAAAAATAAAAGATAATAATGCTTATAAATATAAGCATCACTGTTTTAAGGGTTGCTATAGTAAAAGGAAACATATTAAACTTGAACTTTACAAGAAGTAATTTAGCCATGTTATAAACCAAAACAGATATAAAGGTTGCAAACGCAGAACCATTAATTCCATATATGGGTATAAAAATCATATTTAACGTGATGGTTGTAAAAACAAGAAAAATGCCTAAAAGCAATACGATTCTGTAGTAATCACTATTAAACAAAATAGCATTATTATTACCTAAAATATTGTCTGTGAGTTTTGAAACCCCAATTAAAAACACGATTAATAAACCTCCACTGAATTTTTCTGGAATAAGTAAATAGAGTTGATTGATATTTATAATGATCAATAGAAAAATAAAACCACTGATAATAAATAAATTTAAAGAGCTTTTTTTGTAAAGAGCCTTTAATTCTACTTTATTATTTTCATTTAAAAGTTTCGCCGTTATGGGGCTTATTATTTGATGTAAAGACCTTAATGGAACACCAATGACACTGGCTATGTAGATAGCGACGCCATAATACGCCACTTTTTCAATATCCACGTAGTAACCCAACATAAACTTATCTATTTCTAAAATGATATTCGCCACAGAACCTGCCACTATAATTAAAGCGGTGTATTTTAAAACTTTTGGTAAACTTTTAAACGTATGGAATTTTATAATAGGCTGTTTTAAACTGAAGGCGTAAATAGCCATAACTAACGCACGTAATATATAAACAGCAACAATACCATTAATTAACGCTTCGACATTTAAAAAATTAAAATACAAACAGAACAAAAGAATGGTCGTGGCTAATCTATGAAACACCTCTTTCATAAAATTACCAAAAACGCTTTGCATCTGTACTCTGCTCCAGGCGTAAAACACCTCGAAATATGCAAAGGCTATAGCAGACACATAAATCAACCAATAATAATCTTTAATGATGGCATTTTTTTGAGACAACCAATTACTTAAAACCTCATATGACAAATGCCCTATTAAACCTAACGGAATTATAACGACTATTGGTAAAAAAATCATGAGGGTTAAAAAACTATTTTGAGATTGTCTTGTTTTAAATATTGAATAGAACTTAATAATGGTATTATGTGTACCAAATGCCATTAAAGGCATCATAATATTTGCGGTAGAGAGTATAAACGTTATTAACCCAAAATAGGTGTCGCTAATAAAATTGGTGAATAAAAAGAGTACATTAATAGCCCCGATACCAAAACCTAAATAGGTAGTAATTGTGTTTTTAATCGATTGAGATGCAACAATACCCATTATATGAATTTAGATAAAGATTTTGTAAGCGATTTTCTACTGTACTTTTGAAGACCAACGGGATGAGATTGCAACATATGGCTCTTAAAATCTTTATAATGACTCAAGATAAGTTTTTTTAAGTTATTATAATCATCATAATAAAAATACTGTCCGGTATTGGTTTCATTAATAATGCTTTCCACATCCGATTCTTTTGGACCAACAGCTATAATGGGTCTTCCAGAAGCCATATATTCAAATAGCTTTCCTGGTATAATGCATTTAGTATCATCAGAATCTATTTCAATCAACAAGAGTAATTGAGATTTTTTTTGAAATACAATAGACTCTTTGTGTGAAACATAACCGATATTATTTAAATGATTTGTTAAATTATATTTTTTAATGCTATTTAACACATTTACACTAACCGCACCCACTAGATTAAGTTGGAAATCGTTTGAAAATGAATCATTTTCAGATATTAAATCACTTAATACGTTCCATAAATTTTCTGGATTCCGTTTAGATAATAATGATCCGATGTGTGACAATGTAAACTTAGAATCCATTATAACCTCAGAAACAGATTCCGTATCATAACCATTCGTAATAACTTCAATAGGTTGATTGGTAATCTTCTGAAACTCCTTTTTGGTAATAAAACTTGTTACAACAATTTGATCGGTAGCATTTAAAACCTGTTTTTCTAAAGCCTTATGCTTTGCTTTTGAAGCAGTCGTTAATTTTAATTGTTTGTGGTAACCAATCGTTGTCCAAGGATCTCTAAAATCTGCCAACCACCTCACTCCTAGTTGTTTTTTTAATTGCAAACCTATTAAGTGCAAACTATGTGGCGGCCCCGTAGTAATAATGGTTTGTATGTGTTCTTTTAAAATATAGTCTGAAAGAAAGGCTACGGAAGGCTTAACCCATGATACACGTGCATCTGGAATAAAAAAATTACCTCTTATGTAAAGTAACAACTTCTCAATCAAACCTTGTTGTTTTTGTTCAGGAATAATTCCTTTACTTATGGATTTTGATGAGGTTTTAGAAAACAATCCTGCCAGTTTATATGGTTCTTTAATGGGTTGTTTGATAATGGTTATATCACTTGAGACTTCCGAAAGCAAGCTTTTATCAATTAATGGATATTGCGGATTTTCTGGAATGTAAACAATAGGTTCAATATCAAATTCTGGAAGGTATTTTACAAATTTCAACCAACGTTGAACACCAGGGCCACCTGCTGGTGGCCAATAATACGTGATGATAAGTGCTTTTTTACGCACTGGCATTTTTGTTTCTCTTAATTTGAAAGAATAAGCCCAAGATAATTAAAATTCCGACTAAAACAGAACTAGCAAAGGCAATTGAGCTTCCTGTTTTTACAACTTGTGGTTGAAATTTAAACTCAATCGTATGGCTTCCTTTCGGAATTTCCATACCGCGCAACACATAATCAACATTCGTATGACTCACCTTGTTTCCGTCGATAAATGTTTGCCAACCAGAACGATAATAAATTTCTGAAAACACAGCAAACCCTTCAAAGTCATTATTAGATTGATACTTTAAATAATTTGGCTTATAATCAATTAACGGAATAGTTGCTGTAGAATCCTTTTTATATAAGGTACGGTAATTTCCTTGAGTCAATGAAACTTTTCTAATCGTTGCTTTGTTTTTATTATCTAAACTATCTAATGCTAACATTTCTTTGTTAGCAGAATCAAAACTTACCAATTCGCTTATAAACCAAGCATTTCCGTTCGCTTCATCATTTACATATGGCAAAACATTCCCCTCCTTGTCATTAATAATAATGTATTTAGTATTCAGCATGTTTAATACGTTCATATTGTTGTTAGCAACATAAAAATCAAACAATTCATCATACTTTTTTAATGAGGCGGCATGATAACCTGACAAAGAATTATGAAAATAAGACGCTCTGGCGCCTGATGATGTTAAATCTAACACTCTAAAATGCGTGCTATCTCTTAAAATTTCTAAATCTGCCTCATTGGGTTGATATGGCTTATTGACACTTATTGAAGATATAAAATCTTCATTATTCACATAACGTCTATCTACTATCACTAAATCAAATAGGATTAAAACACCAAAAGAAATAATGACCCACTCTTTCTTTAACTTTTCCTTCAAAAACATAAAAATTAATCCCGCAGAAAGCATTACCAAGATTAAGGTTCGTATGGTATCATTGGTGAAAAGTGTTTTTCTGTCTTCTTTAATAGCATCAATAAAGGCTTGCCCGTAATTTTGACGATAAAAACCATCATTCACACCAACAAAATTAAATAATGATGATTTAAATATTAAGAATACAAGTGCCAAACCTGCCGTAATAATGGTAGCATATTGTAATGCCTTCTGTTTTTCTTCTTTTTTAATAAATTCGGAAAATAATTTTACAAGTCCGAATACAGCCAATACAGGAATGCATAACTCTAATAGTACCTGTATAGATGTGACTGCTCTAAATTTATTATAAAGCGGTACAAAGTCAATAAAAAAGTCCGTTAAAACAGAAAAGTTCTTACCATAAGACAATAGTAACGATAAAATCGAACCGCCTACAAGCCACCACTTTAAACGCCCTTTTACTAAGAACAAAGCAAAGACGAACAAGAATAAAACAACCGCTCCAATATAAGCCGGGGCTTCAACAATAGGCTGGTCACCCCAATAGGTAGGAGCGCGTTTAGATTCCTGTAAAGCTTGTGTAGGGGTTGCTCCTAATTTTCTAAAAGCTTCATAGGTCGCGGAATCTTTACCGACATTCTCACCATTCCCACCACCCATAAATCGCGGAATAAACAAATTAAAAGTTTCAGCGATACCATAACTAAACTGTGTGATGTAATCTCTATCTAGACCAGATGTAATTTCTTTTATACTACCATCAGGATTTATGGTTAATTCACTTTTGCCACGTGTACTTTCTTTGGCATATTCTTTAGTTGCCAAAATATTCGTAGCATTTAAACCAACGGCTAGAATAGCTGCTATGATTAATACCCCCAGAGACTTAAAGAAATTAGAAAGCACCTTCTTCTTGTAAGCATCAATTAAATAAGCGATCCCCAAAACAAGAACCAACAACAATAAATAATAGGTCATTTGAAAATGGTTCGCTACAATTTCTAAACCTAAAGCAACGGTTGTTAGCAAAAAACCTAAAATATATTTCCGTTGGAAGGTTAATATAATTCCACTTAAAACTAGTGGCATATAAGCGATGGCATGTGCTTTACTGTTATGCCCTACTCCTAATATGATAATCAAATACGTTGAAAACCCAAAGGCTAGCGCACCAAGAGTGGCCAATTTAAAATCTACTTTCAAAACCAGTAACAGCACATAAAAAGACAACAGATATAAAAACAGATAATCTGCTGGTCTTGGCAAAAACCGAAGTGATAAATCTAATTTCTTAATATAATTATGTGGATATTTTGCACCTAGTTGATAGGTAGGCATGCCTCCAAAAGCACTATTAGTCCAATAGGTTTCTTCACCCGAATCGGATCTATAATCAGTCTGCTGTTTAGACATGCCAATATACTGCATGATATCACTCTGAAATAATTGTTTTCCTTGCAGTACAGGACTAAAATATGCTAAAGAAATAATAACAAAACCTATAAGAACCAATAGGTGTGGTAAAACGCGTTTTATGGGAAATTGCATGAATTTAGATTAAAACCAATGATAGTGAAAATTAATCAATTTCTTCGTAATCAATATAGTCTCCTACATTTTTATTTGAAGATTTCGTATTTGGAACTTTATCGATGGTTACTTCACCTTCTTTTTTTTGTGGTTCTTCTTTTGCATTAAACTGACTCCCAAAACGTTGTTCTGCCTTCTTTACGACAAATTTCATTAAAAATGGAGCAAACAATCTTGACAGAACTTTAATTCCGTAATAAATCAATAAAATGATTAGAATGGTTCTTAAAAACCCAGGTACCGATGCAAATTGTAGCATAATAATAGTTTTGAGCAAAAATACAATTCTATACTTTTAAAAAACATTCAAAAATGATAAAAAAACTATAAAATCTCTATATTTGATACGTCTTAATTTTTTAAATGTTAATAGTCTTTTGACGTAATAGATAGAAAAAATTAAAATCTGTACTTATGAAATTCAACAAATCTGCCTTTATTTATTTCTTTTGCTTATTCACTATCAATGTATTTAGCCAATATACCGATGTTATAAATTCAAACAGACCAGGTGTTTCTAGAAGTGCTTTTTCAGTAGGCACCAATGTGGTGCAGTTTGAGGTAGGCCCCTATATAATTAATGAAGATCGTACCCCAGCGTTAAGAACGGAAGTTTCGGGGTTTGGTGTTGATTTTGCCGGACGATATGGACTTGTATTTGAAGAATTAGAATTAAGCATTGAAGGCACCTACCAAAATGATACAAAAACATATTTTTCAAGCATTCCATTTGATGAATCGCGATCAAACTTTAAAAATATAACGGTAGGTGCTAAATATTTACTTTATGATCCTTATAAAAATTCTGAAAACGATAAACCAAACCTTTATAGTTGGAAAGCGAATCATCGATTTAAATGGAGTTCTTTAATCCCAGCAGTAGCTGTGTATGCTGGAGCAAATTATGACACCAAAAACAACCCTTATACGGCTAGCGGCATTGAAGGGTTTAGTCCTAAAGTAATGATAGCAACTCAAAACAACTTTGCTGGCGGATGGGTTTTTGTAATTAATTTAATAAAAGATAGAATTGGAACAGACCAATCCGATTTTCAATATATATTAACCCTAACGCATTCCTTTAATCCAAAATGGGTTATTTTCGGTGAAGCACAAGGGATACAAAGTGACTTTTACGCAGATAACTTATTTAGATTTGGCGGTGCTTATTTGTGGAGTAAAAATTTTCAGTTAGACACAGGTTTAACATTTAACACAAAAGACACACCATCAGTTTTAAGTGTCAATTTTGGACTTTCGTATCGATTAGACTTCCATAAAGACAAAGAAAAAAGTAAAACGGATAATGGTAACTCGTTAAAAAGAGGTAAAAAGAGAAAATCAAAAAAGAACAAGAAAACTACTGATGTTATTGAAGATTACAACAAGAAAAATAAAAGAAAAACTCAAAAATTTAATTAATAGTAAAAACCTATCATTTTAATATGATAATAATAAAAGAAGTAACATCAAAAAAAGACTTAAAGAACTTTGTGAAATTTCCCTTTAAGCTATATAAAAACTCAAAATATTGGGTACCTCCTATTATTAGTCAAGAAATTAAGACGTTCAGCAAAAAAGAAAATCCCGTTTTTAATGACGCCGAAGCTTATTTCTTTTTAGCTTATAAGGACAATGAAATTGTTGGACGCATTGCTGCGATTATAAATTGGTTAGAAGTAAAAAACCAAAACCAAAAAAAAATGAGATTTGGTTGGTTTGATTTTATTGATGATGTAGAAGTTTCTAAAGCTTTATTTGATAAAATTGAATTTTTAGGAAAAGAGAATGGTTTAGAATATGCCGAAGGTCCAGTTGGATTTTCAAATTTAGATAAAGTTGGTGTGATTACTGAAGGATTTGAAGATATTGCTCCAATGGTTACCTGGTATAACCATCCTTATTATGCTAAACATTACGAAGCAGCTAGCTATGTCATTGAAAAATCATATTTAGAAAGTAGATTTCCATTTGAAAATGTGAAGCCAGAGTTTTTTTTAAAGGCACAAGAGTTAATAAAACGTCGATACAACTTAAAAGCCCTGTCCTTTACTAAAACGTCTGAGGTGATGCCTTATGTCGATAAAATGTTTGATTTATTCAACAAGTCTTACGCTTCTTTATCTTCATTTGTCGAAATAACCGATATTCAAAAGGCATATTTTAAAAAGAAATTTATAAGTTTTGTAAACCCAGAATACATCAAGTTTATAATTGATAAAGATCAAAATTTAGTTGGTTTTGCTATTGTTATGCCAGCCTTTTCTAAAGCCTTACAAAAGGCCAAAGGACACTTATTCCCTTTTGGTTTTAAATATATTTTAGATGCTAAGAAAGATAGTAAGGAGGTTATTTTTTACTTAATAGGAATTCACCCTGATTATCAAAATAAAGGCGTGCACGCTGTTATTTTTAACGAATATTACAATACGTTTACTGAAAAAGGCATACAAACCTGCTTTCGAACTCCAGAATTAGAAGACAATATAGCTATTCACCAAATATGGAAGCATTTTAATCCTGAAGTTTACAGAAGGCGAAAAACATTTAGAAAAGCATTTTAAAAAAAAGAGCCACTTGAATAAGTGGCTCTTTTTTTATAATATATATTTTAATTACTCACCCATTGCAGCCATAACCGCAGCAGATAAACGTTTATAAGTTCCGTTTTCTAATCTCGATCTAATAGCATCAAAAGCATCTAACGTTATTTTAACATCTTCTAAAGTATGGGTCGCTGTTGGTATTAATCTTAGTAAAATTAAGCCTTTAGGTATTACAGGATAAACTACTATAGAACAGAATATTCCATAATTTTCTCTTAAATCTTTTACTAAAGCCATCGCCTCTGGAATACTTCCTTTTAAATATACTGGAGTAACACAACTTTGTGTAGTTCCTATATCAAAACCGCGCTCCTTAAGACCATTTTGCAAGGCATTCGTATTTTCCCATAGCTTGTTTTTAAGCTCAGGCATCGTTTTAAGCATTTGTAATCTTTTACGAGCGCCTACAACCAATTGCATCTGTAAAGATTTAGCAAACATTTGAGAACGCAGATTATATTTTAAATAATCTATAATTTCCTGATCTGCTGCTATAAAAGCTCCCGTACTTGCCATAGATTTAGCAAAGGTTGCAAAATAAACATCTACATCGTCTTGAACACCTTGCTCTTCTGGCGCACCTGCTCCTGTTTTACCTAAAGTACCAAACCCATGAGCATCATCTACTAAAAATCTAAATTTATATTTTTTCTTTAAAGCAGCTATCTCTTTTAGTCTTCCTTGTTCTCCTCGCATTCCAAATACCCCTTCAGAAATTACTAAAATACCGCCACCAGTTTGTTCAGCCATTTTAGTGGCGCGATCCAAATTTTTCTCTAAACTTTTTACATCGTTATGCTTATAAGTAAATCGTTTACCCATATGTAAACGAACACCATCAATAATACATGCATGTGCATCTACATCGTAAACAATAATATCATGCTTGTTAACTAAGGCGTCTATAGTAGATAAAATACCTTGATATCCAAAATTTAAAAGATAAGCAGCTTCTTTATTAACAAATTCAGCAAGTTCTTTCTGTAAAGTTTCATGAAGCTCCGTATGACCAGACATCATTCTTGCTCCCATTGGATAAGCCGATCCATAAGCAGCTCCAGCTTCTGCATCTACTTTGCGAATCTCAGGATGATTTGCTAAACCTAAATAATCATTGATACTCCAGGTAATAACATCTTTACCTTGAAACTTCATACGGTTAGAAATTTGCCCTTCTAATTTTGGAAACACAAAATAACCTTCAGCCTGCGATGCCCACTTCCCTAGTGGTCCTTTGTCTTTATAAATTTTTTCAAATAAATCTTTCATTAATTTTGTTTATTAGTGCTATTAAAAAAACTCTAAATCTAAATAACGAAAGGATAAATATATTAAAAGCAGCAATGTTTTTAATGTAACTTATTATAGTTTTAAATCCTTAGTTAGTTCTGGCAAAATTAAATATTTATATTGTTTGCACATAATTTTTGCCATTGAATTATTTATAAAATAAAAAAAGAGGTAGTTAATTGCTTTTTACACAATACGACCTCTAAGATATTTAAATTAGTTATTTTATTTTATATACTCTATAGCTTTCGCAGCTTCTATGTTTACACTATCAAAAAAGCCTTGTTCATTCATCCATTTATCACTATATATTTTACTCATATAACGCGATCCATGATCTGGGAATAAAACGACAACCATGTCACCTTTTTTAAATTCACCAGTTTCATTAAGTTGTTTTACTGCTTGTAACGCTGCGCCACTAGTATAACCTACGAAAAGCCCTTCAGTTTTTGAAATCTCTCGAGCTGTATGAGCACTTTCTTCGTCTGTTACTTTTATAAATTTGTCAATCTGACCAAAATCTGTTGCAGTGGGAATTAAATTTTTTCCTAAGCCTTCAATTCTGTATGGATATATTTCTTTTTCATCAAACTCATTCGTTTCATGATATTTCTTAAGTACTGAACCATAAGCATCAACTCCAATTATTTTAACATTCGGATTTTGCTCTTTTAAATACTTAGCCGTTCCTGAGATAGTTCCTCCGGTTCCACTACAAGCTACAAGGTGGGTTATTTTACCTCCTGTTTGATTCCAGATTTCTGGACCTGTAGAATTATAATGCGCATCAATATTTAATTGGTTAAAATATTGATTGATATATACAGAACCTTTTGTTTCTTCATGAAGTCTTTTTGCAACTTCATAATAAGATCTTGGATCATCAGCGGCAACATGTGCTGGACACACATAAACTTTTGCTCCAATAGAACGCAACATATCAATTTTGTCTGGTGATGATTTAGAACTTACCGCTAAAATACATTTGTAACCTTTAATGACACTTACCATTGCTAAACTGAATCCTGTATTTCCAGAGGTAGTCTCAATAATTGTATCTCCTGAGGTTAGGATTCCTTTTCGTTCTGCTTCTTCAATGATGTAAAGTGCTATTCTATCTTTCGTAGAATGTCCAGGATTGAAAGCTTCAACTTTTGCATAAAAATCACCTTTAAAAGGAGCAGTGATTTTATTTAGTTTAATAAGTGGTGTTTTACCTATTAAATCTAGTACATTGTCAAAAACTTGATTTTCGTGTCTCATAAATGCTTTTTAAGAGCTACTCTAATTAATGTGAAAATCAAAGTAACCTAAAACCTGTCAAAAATAAAACATTTTTTTTTATTAGCAATGAATTCCTTCTAAATCTAACAAGAAAGCATATTCTAAGGCAACCTCTTTTAAACTTTCAAAACGTCCAGAAGCACCGCCATGGCCAGAGTCCATGTCGATATGAAAAACCAAAATATTAGACCCCTTTCTTAATTCTCTTAGTTTTGCCACCCATTTTGCTGGCTCCCAGTATTGAACCTGAGAATCATATAACCCTGTAGTTACTAGCATATTGGGGTATGATTTAGCGTCTACATTATCATAAGGTGAATATGACTTCATATATTGATAATATTCTATTTCGTTAGGGTTTCCCCATTCATCATATTCTCCAGTTGTTAAAGGAATCGTATCATCTAACATGGTTGTAACGACATCTACAAAAGGTACCGCTGCTAAAACGCCATGGTATAATTCCGGATTCATGTTTATAACAGCTCCCATGAGTAAACCTCCGGCAGAGCCTCCATAAGCATATAAATGTTCGCTCGATGTATAATTTTCTTTTATTAGATGTTTAGAACAATCTATATAATCATAAAATGTATTTAGTTTCGATAAAAGTTTACCGTTTTCATACCATTCTCTACCCAAATATTCGCCCCCGCGCACGTGCGCTATGGCATATATAAATCCGCGGTTTAACAAACTTAATCTGATTGTGGAAAAAGACGGATCAATCGTTGAACCATAGGAACCATACGCATATAATAGCAACGGGTTCTTACCATTTAATTTGATTCCCTTTTTATAAACTAATGATATTGGAATTTTTACGCCATCTCTACTAGTAACCCAAATTCGCTTAGACTCGTAATCGTCTTGATTAAAATCACCACCTAAAACTTCTTGTTGTTTTTTTAATTCACTTTCCCTCGTATAAAAATTATAATCAATCACAGAACTTGGTGATGTGAGCGAATTAAAACTATATCTTAATACGTCACTATCAAAATCTGGATTATTACCAATAAAAACGGTATAGGTTTCACTTTCGAATGGCAAATAATAATCCTCATGTCGTTCCCAACTCATAATTCTAAGTCTATTTAGACCATTTTCACGCTCATTGATCACCAAATAATCTTTAAATATCTCAATATCTTCAATTAAAACGTCATCTCTATGAGGAATCACTTCTTTCCAAAACTCTTTTTGAGTTTGAGATTCATTAACTTTTAAAAGCTTAAAATTTCTAGCATTATCGCTGTTAGCAATAACGTAAAAGTGATCTTTGTAATGTGCAATACTGTAATCTAATTCGCGTACACGTTTTTGAAAAATCTTAAAGGTTTCATCAGGTGTGTTGGCATTTAAAATTCGATATTCTGAAGTCAAGGTGCTTGAAGACCCAATAATGATATATTTTTTTGATTTTGATTTATAAACAAAGGTATTATAGGTTTCATCTTTCTCATGAAATACCATCTTATCATTTTTAGTACCACTAAAAAGTTTATGCTTGAAAATTTTATAGGAACGAAGCGTTACTTCATCTTTCATGGCATAAAACAAGGTTTTATTATCATTAGCCCAAACACAACTACCTGTGGTATTTATAATTTTATCTGGATAAATCTCACCTGTTTTTAAGTTTTTAACTTGAATCGTATATTGCCTTCTACTCACAGTGTCAGATGAAAAGCTAGCCATAGTATTGTCAGGGCTTATTGCAATGCTACCTAAATTAAAATAGGCATGATCTTTTGCCATATCATTGCAATCAAATAAAATTTCATCAGGTGCTTGTAAGGTCTCTTTCTTACGAATGTAAACAGGGTAATCTTTACCTTTTTCATATCGTGTAATATACCAATACCCATTTAGTTTATAAGGAACCGTCGTGTCATCTTCCTTAATTCTACCTTTCATTTCTTCAAACAACACTTTTTGAAAATCTTCGGTATGAGACATTATTTCTTTAGCGTAATCGTTTTCAGAATTTAAATAATCTATAACTTCAGGATTTTCTTTGTCATTTAACCAATAATAATAATCAATTCTTCTGTCAGAATGAATTATTAATTCTTTTGGTTTTTTCGTTGCTATTGGCTCTATCACTGCTTTTTTCAAAAGGACGTATTTGTTTGGAATGAAAGTGTCAAAAATATAAAAATTATATAGCTTTGTAAGAAATATAAAAATAAAAAAACCATGTTTGGAGATATGATGAATATGATGGGCAAATTAAAAGAAACCCAAAAGAAAGTTGAAGAAACAAAAAAGCGTTTAGACACCGTTTTAATTGACGAAAAAAGCAATGATGATAAGGTTAAAGTCACTTTAACGGCTAACAGAACGATTAAGTCTATTTCAATATCTGATGATTTATTAAATGATAAAGAGGAACTTGAAGATTACTTAGTTCTTACATTAAACAAAGCCATAGAAAAAGCAACTAACATTAATGAAACAGAACTTGCGGCAGCCGCCAAAGACGGATTACCTGATATTCCGGGTATGGATATGTTTAAGTAGAGATGTTAGAAATCTAGATGGTTAAATGCTTAAAACTGCTTAAGACTGTTTCGTGCATTTCGTTAGTGTAATCCATATGGGTAACCATGCGTAGTTTATTACTACCCATGCTAATAATTAAAATGTTACTTTCTTTTAGCTTTTGAACAAATTTAGTTTCATTAACATCACTGTTTAATTCAAAAATAACAATATTGGTTTCAACAGGTTCAACCGTTTTAATATAAGACAAATTAGATAGAAGGGCTCCTAGTGCTTTTGATTTCTTATGATCCTCCTCTAATCTTTCAACATGATTATCTAATGCATATAATCCGGCAGCGGCTAAATACCCAACTTGCCGCATATTGCCGCCAAAAATCTTTCTAATTCTAATGGCATTTTTCATAATATTGTCATCTCCAATAAGCACAGAACCAATTGGACAACCTAAGCCTTTACTTAAACATACCGAAATGGTATCAAATACCTCACCATATTGTTTCGTAGTTTCACTTTTAGCGACTAAAGCGTTCCATAGTCGTGCACCATCTAAATGAAACCTTAATTCGTTTGAATCACAAACGTCCTTAATCTTTAAAATTTCATTGAAATCCCAACAAGCACCCCCTCCTTTATTGGTAGTATTTTCAATTTCAACCAAACTTGTCTGACTGTAATAAAAGGCATCTGGATTGATAGCCTCTAGGACTTGATTAGCCTTAAACATACCTCTATCCCCATCTAAAAGCCTGCAGGACACACCACTATTAAAAGAAGCTCCACCAGATTCATAATTGTAAATATGAGCATA
Source organism: Yeosuana sp. (assembly GCF_057126245.1). Taxonomy (NCBI): domain Bacteria; kingdom Pseudomonadati; phylum Bacteroidota; class Flavobacteriia; order Flavobacteriales; family Flavobacteriaceae; genus Yeosuana; species Yeosuana sp. The sequence goes on from NZ_DBNGMQ010000006.1 coordinate 29,291, forward strand.
TTTATCACAGATGACTTGCTCACCAGGATTGGTATGTAATTTTATAGCTGTTTGATTTGCCATAGTGCCCGAAGGAAAAAACACGGCTCTTTCTTTACCAAACATGGCAGCTAACCGGGCTTCTAACAAGTTTACGGTAGGATCTTCACTAAACACATCATCACCTACTTGAGCTTGCATCATAGCTTCCAGCATGCCTTTTGTGGGCTTGGTAACCGTGTCGCTTCTTAAGTCTATTGTCATTAAAGTAATCTTATTTATTATTTGATAAAAATATCATTTAAATTTATGTTCTTAAAGGTTATATTATATTTTTGTTTAAAATAAATTCTTTACATGATTACATCGGACCAAATCAAATCTCTTAATACCCGCCTTGACAAACTTAGGCACTATCTTTGACATAGATGCCAAACTGATAGAAATTCAAAACGAAGAAGAACAAACCTTTGCGCCTGATTTCTGGGATGATTCTAAATCTGCTGAATTAGTAATGAAGTCATTACGAGTTAAGAAAAAATGGGTCGAAGATTATAATACCTCGATAACACTTTTTGAAGAACTAGAAATCTTATATGAATTCTATAAAGAAGGAGAATACACGCTTGAAGAGGTTCAAGAAAGTTATGAAAAACTTCAAAATCTTCTTGAAGATATAGAATTTAAAAATATGCTTTCTGAAGAAGGTGATAGTTTAAGTGCTGTTTTACAAATTACCGCAGGAGCTGGTGGTACAGAAAGTTGTGACTGGGCCAGTATGCTCATGCGAATGTATTTAATGTATGCTGAAAAAAGCGGTTTTAAAGTAAAAGAACTTAACTTTCAAGAAGGTGACGTTGCCGGAATTAAAACGGTGACTCTTGAGATTGAAGGCGATTTCGCTTTTGGTTGGCTTAAAGGTGAAAATGGGGTGCATCGTTTAGTTAGAATCTCGCCCTTTGACAGTAATGCGAAACGTCATACCAGCTTTGCTTCTGTTTATGTCTACCCATTGGTAGATGATAGTATTGAAATTGAAATTAATCCTGCCGATATCGAAATTACTACAGCACGTTCTAGCGGCGCTGGCGGACAAAATGTTAATAAAGTAGAAACCAAAGTGCAATTAACTCACAAACCTACTGGTATTCAAATTCAATGTTCAGAAACACGTTCACAGCATGACAATAGGGCGCGTGCCATGCAAATGCTTAAGTCTCAATTATATGAAATTGAACTCCAAAAACAATTGGCACAACGGGACGATATAGAAGCAGGGAAAATGAAAATAGAATGGGGAAGCCAAATTCGCAACTACGTTATGCAGCCGTACAAGTTAGTGAAAGACGTTAGAACCGGCCATGAAACCAGTAATGTAGATGCCATTTTGAATGGTGATATTGGTCCGTTTTTAAAATCGTATCTCATGATGATGGGACAAAAAGAAGAAGATAACTCGCTATAATTATATTTATATATGATGATTAAAATATATCACAACAATAGATGCAGTAAATCAAGAAATGGTTTAAAATTGCTTGAAGATTCAGGTAAAGAGTTTAAAGTAATAAACTATGTAACAGAAAAGCTCTCAATTAATGAATTAGAAAATATTATTAAGTTGCTGGGGATCAAACCCATTGAACTCGTTAGAAAAAATGAAGCCATTTGGAAAGAACATTATAAAGGAAAAGAGTTAACTGATGCCGAAATTATTAATGCCATGGTTGAAAATCCCAAACTAATTGAGAGACCAATTGTTGTAAATGGAAAGAATGCCGTAATTGGAAGACCTTCGGATAACATTTTAAAAATTATCTAGTTTTGTTTAACGTTTTATTAATTTCTTTTAACAATAAATTAACCGAAGCCCTTTAAACATTAAGGTAATTTTGTAGTCTAAGATTAAAAAACATAATGTTTAGACTAACCATAACCGTACTTATACTTACACTACTTAGCCCGCTTTCGCGTGCTCAATCTAGTTTACAGACTAGTTCAGAACAAATTGATACCTATTCTATTTTAAGCGAACCCTCTATTTTAAATCCCCCATCTGTTGAAATTTCCGAAAATATTTTTAAGGATATAAAAATTACTGGAACAGTGGTTGATGCAGAAACCAAAATTCCATTAGAATATGCCACAGTTTCGTTTTTTAATCATAAAGACCAAAAAATAGTTGATGGTGTAATCACTAATTTAGAAGGAGAATTTGAAATTAAAATAGCTAAGGGAGTTTATGATATTAATATTGAATATATTTCGTATAAAACAGTATCCCTGAAAAATAAAAATATCACTAAAAATATTGATCTAGGCACCATTTCATTACAAATAGATTTTGAATCTTTAGATGCTGTTGAAGTCATCGCAGAAAGAACTACGGTTGAAATTAAACTTGACAAAAAGATTTACAATATTGGTAAAGATTTGACTACGGCTGGAGGAACTGTTAGCGACGCTTTAAATAATGTACCTTCGGTTTCAGTTGATATTGAAGGAGGAATTAGCTTAAGGGGCAATGAAAATGTTAGAATTTTAATAAACGGTAAACCTTCTGCTATAGCAGGCTTTGGTGATACTAATGTGTTGAGTCAGTTACCAGCTGAAGCAATTGAACGCGTTGAGGTAATAACATCACCTTCTGCAAGATATGATGCCGAAGGCACCGCTGGTATTCTAAATATCATACTTAGACAAAAAGAAACTCTTGGTTTCAATGGGTCATTTAACCTAACTCTAGGGAATCCAGATAACCTTGGTATTTCTTCAAATATTAATTACAGAACAGAAAAATTTAACTTATTTTCCAATATAGGATTCAGATATTTTGATGCACCAAGAAACAGCTTTAATGATACAGATTATTTTGACAGATTGGTTGATGGCGTTCTTGAAGCTCCAGAATATGAAAGAGTTCGAGAGCAAGAAGAAGTATCACGTTTAAATCGTAATTATAACGCGAGCTTAGGTTTAGAATACTTTGTTTCTAAAAAAACGTCTGTAACCGGTAGTATATTTTATCGCTATGGTGAAGATGCCGATTTAGGCCTTAACAATAGTGATCGTTTTAATGGAGAAAGTATTGTTGAAGAAACCTTAAGAAGAGAGCAACAAAATGAAGATGGCGGAGATTTTCAGGTATCATTTAATTACATTACAAAGTTTAATAACGATGGACATCAATTAACCGCTGATATTCAATTTGAAAATGGTTCAGAAGATAAATTCACCAACATTAATGAAGACTATATTATAACCGATCAAATTAATCCTGAACCCTTCCAACAAGAAAAAGTGTTTCAAATAGAAGATAAAAAAGAATCATTATTCCAAGTAGATTATGTATTACCCATTGGTAAAAATGCAAGATTTGAAGCTGGATATCGCGGGAATTTTGAAAATGAAAAAACAGATTATACCTTAGAACAAGAAGATATTGAAACAGGAAATTTGTTTATAAACGATACCATTTCAAATATTTTTGATTACTCGGAAAACGTAAACGCTGTTTATACTCAATACGGAACTAAATTTGGTAAATTCTCATTTCTTTTAGGTTTACGTTTAGAAAACACACAATTAAAAGGAAAAATTGACTCAAGATTAAGCGAAACCGAACTACAAGAGGCTTTTGGATTTCCTATAGATACTGACTTTGATAATAACTACCTTGGTCTCTTCCCTACACTAAATTTAATATATAATTTAGCTGGAAGTGAAGATGATTCTGAACAAAGTATCACATTTGGTTTTAATAGAAGAATTAACAGACCAAGAGGTTGGTACATAAACCCTTTCCCTTCTCGCTCCAGCCGTACTAATGTTTTTCAAGGAAACCCTAATTTAAACCCCGCCTTTTCTAGTGCTTTTGATATTGGCTACTTAAAACGTTGGGATAAACTCACATTAACTACTTCTATATATTATCAACATGAAACTGATTCGTTTGAACGCGTGCAAGAGAATACAGGTCAACAGACCTCAGATGGGATCGATATTATTAGAACTATTCCGGTAAATTTATCTACCAATGATAGAACAGGCACAGAATTTGGTATTTTATACAATCCTGAAAAATGGTTGAGATTAAATACAAGTTTCAACTTTTTTCAATTTGAGACAAAGGGAACGTTTAACGGTGTAGATTATGGCGCTAAAAACACAAGTTGGTTCGCTCGTTTTAGTGGTAAAGTAACACTGCCGTCAAATATAAATTGGCAGACAAATGCTTCTTACAGAGGAGATAGAGCAAATGCTCAAGGTTCTTCAGAAGGTTATTTCTCTATGGATTTAGCGCTTAGTAAAGAACTATTTGATAAGCATTTAACGATCTCATTAAATGCAAGGGATGTTTTTAACTCCAGAAAAAGAAAATCTATAATAAATACAGAATTCTATTCAAGCTATAATGAATCGCAATGGAGACAACGCCAAGTAAATTTATCGTTCATGTATCGTTTTAACCAACAAAAGCAAAGAAATGAAAGATCAAATAATGGTCCTAATGGAGGTGGCGGTGATGACTTTGAATTTGAAGGGTAAACATATAAATTATAAAAATTCATATAAAAAAAGGAAGCTAATTTAGCTTCCTTTTATATTTCAAAACAATTCAAAATTACTGAATTGATGCTTCTTCTCGTTTAGATTTCTTTTCAGCTCTAATTTCTTTAAAACGTTCAATAGATGCTCCAAAAATCCAATAAGGAATTACAAATGTGATTAAAAATATCATTAACCAAAATCCTATGGTTAAAATGGTTAAAAATGCTAAAAATCCTAAATATTGGTCAAATTCAAACATAATTGCAAAAATCTTTTTTTTTAAAAATATGTTGCAAATATAGCGCAAAGCTATTTATTATACAATATCAAATGAAATTTTATTAACAGAGTTTCTCACATCGTTTCATTACTGCTTGATTCTCAAAAACATCAAAAAACTAACATAAATCATAATAAGAAACTTCAAAACCTTTAACTTTGTATCTCAATTTTTAATTAAAATCCTAATGAAATTCAGAATAGAAAAAGATACTATGGGCGAGGTAAATGTGCCTGCCGATAAACTTTGGGGAGCACAAACAGAACGCTCTAGAAATAATTTTAGAATTGGGCCATCAGCATCAATGCCTTTAGAAATTATTTATGGCTTTGCTTATCTTAAAAAAGCTGCTGCTTTTACTAATTGTGAACTTGGTGTTTTACCTATTGAAAAGCGTGATTTAATTGCTCAAGTTTGTGATGAAATTTTAGAGGGTAAGCATGACGACCAATTCCCTTTGGTAATTTGGCAAACAGGCTCTGGAACGCAAAGTAATATGAATGTTAATGAAGTCGTTGCCAACAGAGCTCAACAAATAGCTGGAAGAATTGTTGGTGAAGGAGAAAAAGTTATACAACCGAATGATGATGTGAATAAATCACAATCATCAAATGACACCTTTCCTACTGGTATGCATATTGCTGCCTATAAAAAAATAGTTAAAATAACGATTCCCGGTGTTAAACAATTACGAGATACCTTGAAGAAAAAATCTGAAGATTTTAAAAATGTTGTAAAAATTGGAAGAACTCATCTAATGGATGCGACACCTTTGACTTTAGGTCAAGAACTTTCAGGATATGTTGCTCAATTAGATCATGGTTTAAAAGCCTTAGAAAACACCTTATCACATTTAAGTGAGCTTGCCCTTGGTGGAACTGCGGTTGGGACCGGACTAAATACTCCAAAAGGCTATAGTAAGCGCGTCGCTGAATATATAGCTAAATTTACCGAGCTTCCTTTTACAAGTGCTCCTAATAAATTTGAAGCGCTTGCTGCACATGATGCTTTGGTGGAAACTTCAGGTGCTTTAAAACAATTAGCAGTATCCTTAAACAAAATAGCTAATGATATTAGAATGATGGCATCGGGACCTAGAAGTGGTATTGGTGAAATCAGTATTCCTGCTAATGAACCTGGCAGTTCAATCATGCCTGGAAAAGTGAATCCAACCCAATGCGAAGCACTAACAATGGTTTGTGCTCAAGTAATAGGAAATGATGTATCTGTGTCTGTTGGTGGTTTACAAGGACATTATGAATTAAATGTTTTTAAACCTGTTATGGCGGCCAATGTGTTGCAATCTGCTCAATTACTTGGAGATGCATGTAAGAGCTTTGATGAGCATTGTGCTGTAGGCATAGAACCTAATTATGATGTTATTACTAAACTTTTAAATAACTCTTTAATGCTCGTTACTGCTCTTAATACCAAAATTGGGTATTATAAAGCAGCAGAAATTGCGAATACAGCGCATAAAAACGGAACAACATTAAAAGAAGAAGCTATTAACCTAGGTTACGTTACTGCAGAAGATTATGATGCTTGGGTAAAACCAGAAGATATGGTTGGTAGTTTAAAATAATTTTTAAACAATACTAAATGACATAAAAAAGACCTTTCAATTAAAATTGAAAGGTCTTTTTTTTAATTATATTTTATTGAGTCGTTACCATTCATTAATTCAATTATACATTAAATCGTATTATTTCTTAATAAAGATATTTGTATAAAACCAGCTGCCCTCTGAACTCTGCTCGGCAGAAACATCAAAATTAGTAAAGTCACCTTCAAGGTTTTTTTTATGTGATTCACTCTTTAACCAAGCGTTCACTACAGATTCCGCCTTCGTATAACCATAGGCAACATTTTCTGATACTGATACAGCACCTGCATTTGATTTTAAAAAGGTACTTCTTTCAAAGAAATTATCATGAGACACTTCATTTTCTATAACCATATGCTCTGTGTGAGAAAAAGCTTGAGATTTAATTATATCCATACTTTCCAGAGGGTTTACACCTATGCTTAGCCTATGATTATTAATTAATTCTAAAATTTGAATTTCAATTGTTTTTGTTTCCGGAACAATAATACTTTGATTATAAGCTTCTGCACTTTCATCGATGCTATCAGTAGAACAAGAAAAACTAAAAATAGCTAACAACACCAATAACGGGAGTCTGGTTAATAAATTCATGATAAAGTAGGTTAAATTTGGTGTATAAAACTAACCCTCTAACCATGAATTATATGTTAAAGAAATGTTAAATTCGACAAAAAACAAACATATAATCGATTTATTATGCTTTTTATCGATTAAATACAATTTTAAAAATAATAATTATGCATTTCATCTATTTTTTAAGGAGATAATCGATCAACCTTCCAATTATAGTCTTCTTGAAGTAAAAAGCGTATTCTATCATGTAATCTATTCGGTCTGCCTTGCCAAAACTCTATTTCAACAGGTTTAACAATATATCCGCCCCAAAAAGATGGTCGCGTAACGTCTTTGCCTTCAAGCTCTTTTTCAAGTTCCGCTAGTTTTACCTCTAAATAGGCTCTATCTGATATTACCTCGCTTTGATTGGAAACTAAAGCACTTAATTGACTACCTCTTGGCCTCGATTCAAAATAGCCATCACTTAAATTTTCAGCTATTTTTTCTGCTTTACCTTTAATAATAATTTGTCGTTCTGCACTATGCCAAAAAAAAGATAAACAAACGTTCGGGTTTTGCTCTATAGCCTTTCCTTTTTCACTTAAATAATTTGTATAAAAAATAAAACCTTCATAGGTGTATCTTTTAAGCAACACGACTCTACTCTTTGGAAAACCATCTAACCCTAAGGTAGAAATAGTCATCGCATTAGTTTCTTCAATATCAAATTTTGAATCTACCTCGTAAAACCATTTCTGAAATAATTCCATGGGGTTATCTCCGACATTACTTTCAAGAAGCTCTTCTTTTTTATAAGACTTTCTGTAATCACCTAGGTCTGTATCCATTATAATATTTTCAAAATATATTCTAAATTAAATGCTATAGAGTTTAAAAAATCGTATAAATTTAAACAATAATTAATAGCAATGCGTTTCGAAGAAAGCAAATATTATAATAAATTGAAACATAAAAAGCTAAGGTTTCCTTTCGGAAATTTTTATTTATGTGACTTTTTTTTAGTTTCCGAATTAAAAGAAGGGGTTCATTTTGGCTGGGAAGAAGTTAAACTTCTTGTGAAAAAAATAATTAAGCTATACGGAAGTGATATTAAATTAGGATATATTTCAAATAGGATACATTCTTATTCTTCAGACCCTAATTCTTGGAAAAGAGTAGATAAAGAATATGGTATTATTGTAGCTAGTGCTATCATTTATTATTCTGATTTTACATATAAAAATGCCTCGCTAGAAAAATCATTTTCTGAAAAAAGCATCAAACGATGTATGAGCCTAGACGAGGCTATCATATGGATGACCAATCTTAAGGAATTTAATTAAACTCAAAGACTTTTCCATCTTCAGCTAATTCCACATTATTAAAAATCGTTTGAGCTTCGTCTTTAAAATCATTTAAATTATCGTAGCGTGTAGAATAATGTCCCAGAATTAAGGTCTTTGCGTTTGCCTTTTTAGCAATTGCTGCGGCTTGTTTAGCGGTACTGTGCTTTGTTGGTTCGGCTAGCTTTTTATGTTGCTCTAAAAATGTTGATTCATGATAAAGCACATCCACATTTTTAATAATAGGAATGACAGCTTCATTAAACATGGTATCACTGCAAAATGCATAACTCATGGGTGATTTTCCGGGTAAGGTTACTTCTGTATTTTCAATAATTTCTCCGTCTTCATTTTTTACATCGAAACCTTGCTTGAGCTTTCTATAATAGGCTACATTAATATTATGATCTTCTACAGCTTTAATATCTAATTTCCGATCTCCTTCTTTTTCTTTAAATAAGAAGCCATTGGTGTAAACACGATGTTTTAAAGGAATTGTAAACACTTCAACATCGTTATTTTCATAAATTAATTCTGAATTTTCAGAGATTAATTCATGAAAAATAAGCTGATAATTCGTCCACGAGTCGGCTAACTTCATTTGAAGCGTAATCACTTCTTTAATACCTTTTGGACCATAAATATGAAGTTCTAATTCTCTTCCTAAAAGTCTAAATGTTGAAATTAAACCTGCCAAGCCAAAAAAATGATCCCCGTGCAAATGTGAAATAAAAATATGCTTAATTCTATTGAATTTAATTTTATGCTTTCTTAACTGTACTTGCGTGCCTTCACCGCAATCAATTAAGAACATATTACCTTTCATTTCAAGAACTTGAGATGTTGGATTTGATAAAACTCTTGGAGTTGCGCTATAACAACCTAAAATGGTAAGTTCCATATTAAAATCCTAAATCCCTTTCCATTTCTTCCATGTCAATAATATCGTATGCTTCTTCAAGTGTTGGCACAATAATCATTTCATCTGGAACTTCATCTAAATCTATTTTATCTGAAACGATAACAAAGGAATGTTTAGATTTTCTATGACTATTTGAAAGTTCTAAAAATTCAAGGATATCTTGTAAATTAAGTTTATTTAAACTTGTTAAATTTACAATTATGTTATCGTTTTTTAGTTTTGAGTAAACCTCCTGAATTTTTTTTACTAATTCTATAATAGTTAATTTTTCTTGAGTTATTATAGATATATTTCCATTTTGATCTAAAATCATATTAATGTTTAATTTTTGATGCCAGCAAATAAATAGCAGCCATTCTTACAGCAACACCATTTTGAACCTGTTCTAAAATAATAGATTGTTTCGAATCTGCTACATCACTTGTTATTTCAACACCTCTATTAATTGGTCCTGGATGCATGATGATTATCTCTTTATCTAAAGAATCTAATAAGGCTTTATTTACACCAAATTGCTGGGTATACTCTCTGGTTGATGGAAAATAACTTATATCCATACGTTCGTTTTGAACTCTCAGCATGTTAGCAACATCACACCAGTTTAAAGCTTTTCTTAAATTGGTTTCTACCTTAACACCTAATTTGTCTATATACTTTGGTATTAAGGTTTTTGGTCCACAAACCTTCACATTGGCACCTTGAAGTTGCAATGCAAAAATATTTGATAGCGCTACACGACTATGCAAAATATCGCCTACAATTACAATATTTTTCCCTTTTACTTCCCCAAGTTTTTCTCTAATTGAATACGAGTCTAATAGTGCTTGTGTTGGGTGCTCATGTGCTCCATCACCCGCATTAACAATACTTGCGTTAACATGTTTTGATAAAAACACGCCTGCTCCAGGGTTTGGATGTCTCATAACAACCATATCAACCTTCATTGATAAGATATTATTAACCGTATCTATTAGGGTTTCTCCTTTTTTTACTGAAGATTGTCCAGATGAAAAATTAATCACATCTGCAGAAAGTCTTTTTTCAGCTAATTCAAAAGACAATTTTGTTCTAGTAGAATTTTCGAAAAATAAATTAGCAATAGTAATATCTCTTAGCGAAGGTACTTTTTTAATAGGTCTATTAATTACCTCTTTAAAATGATCGGCAGTTTCAAAAATAAGTTGTATATCTTGTTTGTTAAGATATTTGATTCCTAATAAGTGATTGACACTTAATTCGCTCATTGGTAAATTATTTATTTATTAAGTAAACGGAGTCTTCACCGTCGTTTTCCTTCCAATTTACTTTAACTTTTTCTTGATTTATCACATCTACTTGTCTGCCTCTATAGTCCGGTTGAATAGGTAAATGTCTGCTAAAACGTCGATCTATTAATGTTAATAACTCTATTTCATTAGGTCTTCCAAAGGATTGAATAGCAGTTAATGCAGCTCTAATACTCCTTCCTGTATGAAGCACATCATCAATAAAGACAATGTTTTTGTTTTCTACTAAAAAATTAATATTTGTACTGTTAGCCTCTAAAGGTTTGTCTCCTCGTCGGAAATCATCTCTAAAAAAAGTGATATCTAACAAGCCTAATTGAATGTTTTTAATTTTATAATCTTCCTTTAAAATTTTAGCAATCCTATTTGCTAAAAACACGCCTCGTGGCTGTAAACCAATTAAAACGGTATTAGAAAAGTCATTATGTTTTTCAATAAGTTGACAAGCCAATCGATGAAGAATGATGTTTACCTCTTTTGCGTTAAGTAAAACTTTTTGACTCATATTTATCCAAACGTATTTGGAATACAAATGTAATGCAAAATTTTAAAAATAATAGTTTTAAAAATGGGTTTAATAAAAAAGCCTTCAATTTCTTGAAGGCTTTATATTATTTAATGGAATAGGAATTTACTTTTTCTTAGCTTTAGTCGTTTTTCCGTCCATTTTATCTTTAAGAGCTTGAAGTGCATCATTGGCATCACCAAGTGTTGGTTTTGCTTCTGCAGCAGCACTAGCAGCTTTCTTAACAGCTGCTTTTACATTGGCTACTTCTTCAGCTTTAAAAATAGCTGTATGAGAAGCAACGACACGCTTAAACTCTTTATTGAATTCAATAATTTTAAATTCTGCTGATTCTCCTTTTTTAAGTTTCTTACCATCTTCTTTTTCAAGGTGACGAGAAGGAACAAATGCAACGATATCTTCATTAAATTCAACGGTTGCACCTTTATCAACGATTTCAGAAATTTCAGCTGTATGAACTGTGTTCAACGCAAATTCTGTTTCGTATTTATCCCAAGGATTATCAGTAGTTTGTTTGTGACCTAAACTTAATTTACGTCCTTCAACATCTAATTCTAATACAACAACATCTAATTTATCACCAACGGCACAGAATTCAGATGGATGTTTGATTTTCTTAGTCCAAGATAAATCGGAGATATAAATTAATCCGTCAATACCTTCTTCTAATTCAACGAAAACACCAAAGTTTGTAAAGTTACGAACCGTACCCACATGATTAGACCCTACTGGATATTTACCAGTAATATCTGTCCATGGGTCAGGTGTTATTTGTTTTATACCAAGAGACATTTTACGATCTTCTCTATCTAAAGTTAAAATAACAGCTTCAACTTCATCTCCTACAGATACGAAATCTTGTGCCGAACGTAAGTGAGTAGACCAAGACATTTCAGATACGTGAATTAAACCTTCAACACCATCAGCAACCTCAATAAACGCACCGTAATCAGCAATAACGACTACTTTACCTTTTACTTTATCACCAACTTTTACAGTATCAGCCAAAGCTTCCCAAGGATGTTTGCTTAATTGTTTTAAACCTAATTGAATTCTTGATTTATCTTCATCAAAATCAAGAATTACCACATTAAGTTTTTCATCTAACTCAACAATCTCATTTGGATGATTGATTCTAGACCAAGATAAATCTGTAATATGAATTAATCCGTCAACACCGCCCAGATCGATAAACACACCGTAAGACGTAATGTTTTTAACAACACCTTCTAGTACTTGACCTTTTTCTAATTGACCAATGATTTCTTTTTTCTGTTCTTCAATATCAGCTTCAATAAGAGCTTTATGAGATACAACTACGTTTTTAAATTCGTGGTTGATTTTAACAACTTTGAATTCCATAGTTTTATTTACATACTGATCGTAATCCCTAATAGGTTTCACATCAATTTGAGAACCTGGTAAAAATGCTTCAATGCCGAAAACATCGACTATCATACCACCTTTAGTTCTGCATTTAACAAAACCATTAACGATTTCTCCAGTTTCATGAGCCGCATTAACACGATCCCACGCTTTGATGACACGTGCTTTTCTGTGAGATAATACTAATTGTCCTGTAGCATCTTCACGTACATCAATTAATACTTCTACTTTATCTCCTACTTTTAAACCTGGATTGTAACGAAATTCGTTTAACGAAATAACACCTTCAGATTTTGCATTGATATCAATAATTGCATCTCTATCAGAAATGTGAACTACTGTACCTTCTACAACTTCATCATTAAGTGTGTCTACGAAGTTTTCCGCTACTAATTTTTCGAATTCTTGTAATTGCTTATCATCAACCTCGTCAATACCTTCTTGGTAATTGTGCCAGTTAAAGTCTTTTAAGAATTTTTCAGGGTTTGCTTGAGCTTCAGATACTACTGGAGCTTCTACTTGTGGAGTTTCTTCAGTTGGAACTTCTACTGTTTCAACCTCAGTTTTTTTTGCTTTTTCAGCCATGTGCTGATTAAATTTTGTATTCTATATGTTTCGGAAGATTTTAAGCGATTAACACACAGAAGTGTTATTTTTATTTATCGTTTCATTCCTTTTATCTTTCCGATGATTCGCTAAAAGGAGTGCAAAAATATACATTTTCAATAAAATAGCCTAATTTGAATACATAAAATTAATATGACTTTTTTATAAGTGTGTTTCATAAAACAAAATATATATTAATATTAATTTTATAAGAAAAGTAATATCTTGTGAGAACTTAAAATAATGAACAAATATGACAGCAAAAGCAAAATATCAAGACGTGCTTGATTTAGGAGAAGCATTACATATTAAAGATGGAAAGGTGACCGAAGAAAACGGCATCTTAAAAGTTAAAGGAGTGGCAAAAACGCAATATGAAAAAAACCTGATTTGGGATAAGATTAAAGAAATTGGTGGTGAAAACCCTACTGATATTTTAGCCAATATCTCTGTAGATGACACCAGTGTTTATCATAGACATAGGGTAAAAAGCGGAGAAACTTTAGGTAAAATAGCAAAACACTATTACGGAAATGCGTCTAAATATCAAGCGATTTTTAAAGCGAATTCTGATATATTAAAGAATCCAGATTTAATATATCCAGACCAAGAATTAATTATCCCTAATTTATAAGGATTAAAAAGAATAACGAATCTTTATTAAGTTAAGGGTTCGTTTTTTTTTACGTCTTTTCTAATATCGTATAACTGAAGTAATCTCATGAAATAAAACTAAATAATAAACAGATTGCTTCGTTCCTCTCGCCATGACGTAAAAGAAAAATTCGCAAGAAATGATATTATTCACAATCTTCCAAAGTCATTTTAACTAATCCAAGAATCTTATCAAACTGTTCTTGTAATGACATGTTTGAATTATCTATCTCTATAGCATCATCTGCTTTATATAATGGTGAATCATCTCTGGTAGAATCAATATGATCACGTTCTTGAACATTTTTTAATACATCTTCAAAACTGACCTTCTCACCTTTAGCTTTAAGTTCATCATAGCGTCTTAATGCTCTCGTTTTGGCTGAAGCGGTCATAAATAATTTAAGCTCTGCATTTGGAAAAACTACGGTACCTATATCACGTCCATCCATAACAATACCTTTTTGCAATCCCATTTGATGTTGTTGTTTAACAAGTTGTTTTCTAACCTCGGGAATCGCCGATACTTTACTCACAAAATTTGATACTTCTAAGGTTCTAATTTCTCGTTCTACATTTTCTCCATTCAAGTAAACCTCTGCAAATCCCAAGTCTTTATTAAATATAAAACTTACGTCAATATCATCAAGCTTTGCAATAAGCCCATCGACATCAAAATCATTTTTGCTGATAAAGCCATGGATCATGGCATAATAAGTAATAGCTCTGTACATAGCGCCTGAGTCAATATATACGTAACCTAGTTTTTTAGCCAATTGCTTGGCAACGGTACTTTTTCCTGTTGAAGAAAACCCATCTATGGCAATTATAATTTTATGCTGACTCATGTTCTATTGCAAATCTATTTGTAATCCGAAAAAATTTGAATTCGCTGCACTTGTATATTTAGCATGCGTATAACTAAACCTCATCTTATTTAATTTTATCGAAAACCCCGCTGATAAGCCAGAGAAATTTCGTTGGTCAATAATACGCAATTCTTCAGCTCTTCTAAAATTATATCCTAGCCGAATATTAAATCCGCCTTCTGGAAATAATTCGGCTCCCAAAATAGTGCGTCTTATAACTTTACCAAGAAACCCTATTTTTTCAGGAGTTTGATTTCCAGATAAATCTGTGGTGACACGTGCCGGATTTGAAACTGCAATGGGCCATTCTTGTAAGTTTTCTATAGTTACATGCCAACGAATAGGTACATTTTCTAAACGCTGAGACATTCCAAAATCTATTTCAAAAGGTAGTGGTTCATTTTGACCTGCATAGGTAGTGATTTGTGTTCCGAAGTTCCTTATTACCAAAGCTGCTTTAAAATCTAAATCTTCATTAATATAAAGTAAACCTAAATCAGTAGCCACTCCCAATGAATTATATTGCTCTAATTTAGATGTAATAAATTTGATATTTGCCCCGAAATAAAAATCACTATAGCCTAATTGTAAAGCATACCCTAATGATAGAGCGGCTTCATTACCTGTAAAAGAACCTGTTGAATTCCCGTCTTCATCATACCCATCAAATGATCCATAGTTTATGTAAGTGATTCCCGCATGAAATGTTTGCGTGCGCCTGTCTAAAGTATATGCATACGAAGCCGTACCATAACCAATACCACCCAAATAACTTGAGTAATTTAATGCTAATTGATTATCCATATCAATATTAATAGTTGCCGGATTATAAAGACCTTGAGCCACATCATAATCAACATTGGTCAATACTTTTCCACCCAGCGCAGCTTGGCGAGGAGAAGATATCAAATTTAAAAATTGAAACGTAGACTCACCTCCTACCTGTGCATTGGCTATAAAACTAGTCAATAAATAAAATAGAAAGAAAATTTTCTTTAGCATATAAAGTACAAAGTAAGTAACTAAATCTATCTTAGAACGAAAGTAGCTTTGAAATATTTTAAATCAAAAAAACCTCGAAGTTAATCGAGGTTTAAATTTATAATTTCTTTGCGTTTTTAACCTTTTGATTGGTAATAGCTATCTTAATAACATCACTCATATCTGTTACATAATGAAACGTTAAGCCTTTTAAGTAATCAGGTTTAATTTCTTCAATATCACGTCTGTTTTCTTCACAAAGTAAAATTTCTTTAATTCTGGCACGTTTAGCTGCCAAGATCTTTTCTTTAATACCTCCAACTGGAAGCACTTTTCCTCTTAAGGTTATTTCACCAGTCATCGCAAGACTTTTCTTTACTTTTCGCTGTGTAAACAATGATACTAATGAGGTTAACATAGTTACACCAGCACTTGGACCATCTTTTGGCGTAGCACCTTCTGGTACGTGAATATGTACATTATATGAATCTAATACTGTTGGATTAATACCAAAAGTTTCAGCATTCGATTTAATGTACTCCATGGCTATGGTAGCTGATTCTTTCATCACCTTACCAAGATTTCCGGTAATAGTTAAAACGCCCTTCCCTTTTGAGAGAATAGATTCTATAAATAAAATATCACCTCCAACACGTGTCCAAGCCAAACCAGTCACAACACCAGCGACATTATTGTTTTCATACTTATCACGCTCAAGTTTTGGACCACCTAAGACTTCTATAATATCGGCATTTGAAATTTTGATATTATAATCTTCTTCCATGGCAATATTTTTTGCTGCATACCTTACCATTTTAGCAATTTGTTTTTCTAATCCACGAACACCAGATTCGCGCGTATAACCTTCAACAATTTTTTCTAATTGAGGTTTTGCTATTTTTAAATGGGCCTCTGTTAAACCATGCTCTTTCAATTGCTTTGGAAGCAAATGACGCTTTGCTATTTCAACTTTTTCCTCAATAGTATAACCAGTCACATTAATTATTTCCATTCTGTCCAATAATGCTGGCTGAATAGTTGACAAACTATTACAAGTAGCTATAAACATCACTTTTGACAAATCATAACCCATTTCTAAAAAGTTATCATAAAACTCATAGTTTTGTTCTGGATCTAACACTTCTAACATGGCTGAGGAAGGATCTCCTTGATTGGAGTTTGATAATTTATCAATTTCATCCAACACAAAAACCGGATTGGATTTACCAGCTTTTTTTATGCTCTGAATAATTCTTCCAGGCATAGCTCCTATATAGGTTTTTCTATGTCCTCTAATTTCTGCTTCATCCCGTAAACCACCTAAAGATATTCGTACATATTCCCTACCAAGTGCTTCAGCAATAGATTTTCCTAATGATGTTTTTCCAACTCCTGGAGGCCCATACAAACATAAAATGGGTGATTTCATGTCGTTTCTGAGTTTTAAAACAGCCAAATGTTCAATAATTCTTTCTTTTACATCCTCTAATCCAAAATGATCTCTATCTAGAATTTTTCTTGCACGTTTTAAATCGAATTTATCAATACTGAATTCATTCCACGGTAAATCTAAAAATAAATCTAGATAGTTACGTTGAATAGAATATTCAGCTACTTGAGGGTTCATGCGTTGCATTTTTGCTAATTCCTTTTCAAAATGTTCAGCTACTTTTTCATCCCAGTTTTTATCTTTGGAACGCTGTTTCATTTCGTCAACCTCTTCATCATGACTCACACCCCCCAATTCTTCCTGAATGGTTTTCATTTGTTGGTGAAGGAAATATTCACGTTGCTGTTGACTCATATCCATCTGAACCTTAGACTGAATATCATTTTTAAGTTCTAATTTCTGAAATTCAAGATTCATAAATTTGAGAGTCGCTAAAGCTCTCTTTTTCAAGTCATTAATTTCTAAGAGACTTTGTTTTTCTTCTACAGACAGATTCATATTAGAAGACACAAAATTCACTAGGAACGAATTACTTTCAATATTTTTTATAGCAAAAGAAGCTTCACTAGGAATGTTTGGACTATCCTTTATAATTTGTAAAGCCAAATCTTTTATGGATTCAATAATAGCTGAAAACTCCTTATTACTGATTGCGGGTTTAGCTTCTGGAATTTCCCTGATGGTTGCATTCATATAAGGTTCTTCTGTAATAACCTCTGCAATTTTAAAGCGTTTTTTTCCTTGAATAATAACAGTCACATTACCGTCAGGCATTTTTAAAACACGCAGTATTCTAGCCACTGTACCTGTATTGTGAATATCTTTTGCCTTTGGGTCTTCAACAGACTCATCTTTTTGAGAAACAACACCAATAACCTTACTGCCTTTATTGGCATCGTTAATTAGTTTTATTGACTTATCTCTGCCAGCAGTAATTGGAATAACCACGCCAGGAAAAAGAACCGTGTTTCTTAACGGTAATATGGGCAGAGTTTCAGGTAAATTTTCATTGTTTATTTCTTCTTCATCTTCAGGTGTCATTAATGGAATCAATTCTGAGTTTTCATCAAAATCTTGCAATGACAAACTGTCAAGACTAATAAAATTAGATTTCTTCATATATCTTTTTAAGTCAATATGTCATTGTAAAACAAGTGACATATTTTTTTATTTATTACTATATTTAATAAGCCATTGGATATCAGTTATTTAATGATGTTATCCAATGTTGCACTTAGATATAAATCCAATAGCTATGCCATAGGTGTATTTTAACCTTAAAATTTAATTATTACATCTTGCCTGTTTTCTTTAAAACAAAAAGTAACAAAATAGGTATTGCCAATAAACCTATCATTAATAAGTCTTCCTTAAATAACACTGGTGCTAATATTAATGTCATTATATAGCCTCCAATCGCACCCCCAAAATGGGCATCATGACCAATATTGCCAACCTTATTTTTCATGCCATATATTGAATATAATAAATATCCAATTCCGAAAATATAAGCAGGAATAGGGATAGGAATAAAAAACATGTATAAACTCATACCTGGCTGTAATAGAATAGCCGAATAAATAATGCCCATAACGGCACCACTAGCTCCAACAGCACTATAATGATATTCGTCTTTATGAAAATACAAAGACAATAGACTACCCAATAACAAACTGCCAACATAGATAATTATAAAGCTAAAAACACCTAAAAAGCCAATAACAACATCAGCAAAAAAGTACAAGGAAAACATGTTAAAAAATAGGTGAGCATTATCTGCATGTAAAAAGCCTGAGCTAAACACCCTGAACTGTTCTCCTCTCCTTATGGCTCCTACGTTGAATTTATATTTTTCAAAAAAACCAAAATCACTAAAGCCTTTGTATGATATAATCACATTGGCTGCAATAATAATTATAGTTACTACATCTAATTTGCCCATAAGGAATAAACGTTTAAATAATTTATAACATATATTTGTTTCGGCAAATTTAAAATTAATTAATGCAATTTCTTGTTTACATTCTAGTTTATCCGTTTTTATGGATTATATCCATCTTACCTTTTAGGTTATTATATATGTTTTCGGACTGTTTATATGTTCTGATTTACTATGTTATTGGTTATAGAAAAAGAGTTGTGAAGGAAAACTTAAGGCTTGTGTTTCCTGATAAAACAGAAGGTGATATTAAAATCATTAAAAAAAAATTCTATCACCATTTATGTGATATGATTTTAGAATCTATTAAATCGATAACTATTTCTGAAAAGGAAATGAAAAGGCGTTATGTTTTTACCAATGTGGAAGAGATTCATCAGCTTGAAAAAGAAAATAAAAGTATTGTTTTATTTATGGGACATTATGCTAGTTGGGAATGGGTTTTTATTTTGCAAAGATATATTAATCATAAGGGATATGCCGTTTATAAACAATTAAGTAACTCATATTTTGATGCACTCGTCAAACGGATTCGTGCCAAGTATGATAGTTATTTAATAACGACTAAGGAAACCTTTCCTATCTTGATAAAGGCAAAAAAAAATAATGAATTAACCATAAATGGTTTTGCCTTCGATCAATCTCCTAAACTCAGTAGAGCCATTCACTGGCAGCACTTTATGGGTATAAAGGTTCCTGTACATGTAGGAGGAGAAGTGCTTGCAAAAAGACTAGATATGGCTACCTTATTTTTAAAAGTAAAAAAAGTGAAACGTGGTTATTATGAAGCTACCTTTGTAGACATTATTAAAGATGTTAATAACATTGAAAATTATGCGATTACTGATGCTGCACTTAAACGCGTAGAAGAACAAATTCGTGAAGCCCCTGAATTTTATTTATGGACCCATAAACGCTGGAAACATGCAAGTAAAACACCTCAATAAAATCCTTCTTTGCCAGTGCAATCAAACAATATGATTGTCTTTAATTTTAAGAAAGATTACTTCCGTTGTTTCGCCTTAAAATGACGTTTGATTCCTTTATTGCGAACGCAGTGAGGCAATTTCTTTATTTTAAATACGTTACATGAGAATACTTCGTCGTTAACTACTTAAAAAAGTCGATTGATTCCTTTATTGCGAACGTAGTGAAGCAATCTGTTCAATTTAACTCCTTATCGTAGATTACTTCGTCTTGATATCCTCGTAATGACGTTTCAATTTAATTGATTATTTAGGTGGTACTACCATTTATGTTCTAGTTAAATTTTAGCAATACGTCCAATTTCCGCAATAAACTTTTCAGCCAATGTATCCGCTTTTTCCTGTGATTTTGCTTCCGTATAAATTCTAATAATAGGTTCGGTATTGCTTTTTCTTAAATGCACCCAACTTTCAGAGAAATCAATTTTTACCCCGTCAATAGTCGTTAATTGTTCATTTTTATAACGCTCTTCAATGGTTTTAAGAATGCCATCAACATCTAAACCTGGAGTTAATTCAATTTTCTTCTTACTCATAAAGTAATTAGGATAGGTTTTTCTAAGCTCGCTAACCGTCATCTGCTTATCAGCTAATAAACTTAAAAACAATGCCACACCTACAAGAGCATCTCTACCGTAATGAGATTCTGGATAGATTATACCCCCATTACCTTCACCACCAATAACAACCTTATTCTTTTTCATTAATTTAACCACATTCACCTCTCCTACAGCACTCGCTTCATAACTGCCACCATGTTTTTTAGTAACGTCTCTCAGTGCTCTGGTTGAACTCATATTACTCACTGTATTTCCAGGTGTTCTACTCAAAACATAATCAGCACAAGCTACCAAAGTATATTCTTCTCCAAACATGTCACCATTCTCATCTACAAAAGCCAATCTATCAACATCAGGATCCACAACAATACCAAAATCTGCACGCTCTTTAATAACTTTTTCAGATAAATCCGCTAAATGCTCTTTTAGGGGTTCTGGATTGTGAGGAAAATGTCCTGTTGGCTCACAATACAGTTTTACGACATGAACACCTAAGCGGTCTAAAAGTAAAGGTATGGCAATGCCTCCTGTAGAATTCACACCATCAACCACTACTTTAAATCTGGCGTTTTCAATCGCTTTTACGTTAACCAATGGTAAATCTAGCACTTCAATAATATGCAAATCTATATAAGCTTTGTTTTTGGTAATCTTACCTAAACTATCAACATCAGCAAACATCATGGTATCACTTTCGGCAATCTCTAATATTTTAGCGCCTTCTTCTCCATCTAAAAACTCTCCGTTACTATTTAAAAGCTTTAAAGCATTCCATTGTTTAGGATTATGACTTGCAGTTAGAATAATGCCTCCATCTGCGTGCTCCATGGGTACCGCTAATTCTACCGTTGGCGTCGTAGATAAGCCTACATCTACCACATGAATCCCCATTCCAACTAAAGTATTCATTACTAAATTCTGAATCATGGCTCCCGAAATTCGAGCATCTCTTCCAACAACTACTTTATAATCCTCTTTATCTCTTTGTTGTTTTATCCAAACGCCATAAGCCGAAGCAAATTTCACAGCGTCTATAGGTGTTAGGTTTTCACCAACTTGTCCTCCAATAGTTCCTCTAATTCCTGAAATTGATTTTATTAATGTCATTATAATGAGTTTTCAACAAACCTACATATTTTTTTTAGCTTGTATTTTAATAATTCTCAAAAAATGATTAACGGAATAATTTTAAAGTTAAAATACTTATCTTCCTTTTGAATTTGTAAATTACGCCAATGAATTACTTAGCCCACATATATCTTTCTGGTGAAAGTGACCTTGTAACTATTGGCAATTTTATGGCAGATGGCATTAAAGGGAAAGATTACAAGAAACACTCTAAAGAGGTTCAAATAGGTATTTTATTGCATAGACATATCGATACGTTTACCGATGCCCACAAAACAGTAAGAAAAAGCACCAAACGATTGCATTCCAAATACAGTCACTATTCAGGTATTATTGTTGATATTTTATACGATCATTTTCTAGCGAAAAACTGGAACAAATATAGTGTTGTTCCTTTAGATGAATATGTCGATTCCTTTTATGACTCTCTAGAAAAAAATCACTCACTTTTACCCGCACGTATTCAGAAAATGATACCGTTCATGATGGCAGACAATTGGTTGTTAAATTACGGGTCTATTGAAGGGATTTCAAGAGTTTTAGAAGGCATGAACAGACGAACTAAAAACCGCTCTGGAATGGATGAGGCTGTAAAAGAACTTGAAATATTTTATAATGAATTTGAATCGGAATTTTCAACTTTTTTTGAAGAACTTATTGAATTTTCAAACCAAAAATTAAAAGAATTACATAATTTATACTACAAACAATGAAACATTTTCTATATGCTATTTTACTAGTATTACTTTTTGCATCTTGTAAAAAAAACAATTCAAATACTGCGATTAGTACAAGAGGTCTTATTACAAATCATGCCATGGTAGTTTCTGCACGTGTTGAAGCGTCTCAAATTGGAGCAGATATTTTAAAAAAAGGTGGTAATGCCTTTGATGCTATGGCTGCTACCGGCCTAGCCTTATCTGTAGCATATCCTTTTGCTGGAAATCTAGGCGGTGGCGGTTTTATGGTTTATAGACAATCTAACGGAGATATTGGTGGCATCGATTACAGAGAAAAAGCACCTTTGGCAGCATCAAAAAACATGTATTTAGATGAAAACGGTGACGTTATACCCAATAAAAGTACGCTTGGCTCAATGTCAATTGGTGTTCCCGGAAGTATTGCTGGTCTATTTGATGTTCATGAAAAATTTGGAAATTTAACAATAAAGGACATTTTAGAACCTGTAATAAATCTAGCTAAAAATGGCGTTGTGGTGACTAAAAATCAGGCGACAAGATTAAATTTGGTTCAACCTCAATTTCGTTTAGTAAATAAAGATTCATTGTTGTTTTATAAGGAGTGGAAAGAAAACGACACCATAAAATATCCTGCTTTAGCAAAAACTTTAGAGCGTATTTTAATATATGGTAAGGATGAGTTTTATAAAGGTGAAACCGCTAAAATACTTGTTAAGTTTATTCAAGACAATGGTGGTATCATCACCTTGGAAGATTTAGAAAAATACGAACCAAAATGGCGCACTCCAATTACGTTTACTTATGACGATTTAAAAATTATTTCCATGTCACCACCTTCAAGTGGCGGCGTGTGTTTAGCTCAGATTATGAAAATGATTGAACCTTTTGATTTACATGAATATGGGGCTAATTCATTGAAATCTGTTCAAGTAATTACAGAAGCTGAACGGCGTGCCTATGCTGATAGAAGTTTTTATTTAGGTGATCCTGATTTTGTTTCAATTCCTACAAACACGCTCATAGATCAAAACTATTTAACATCAAGAATGTCTGATTTCTCTTTTGATAAAGCCACATTATCTTCGGATGTGTCTCACGGCAATGTTGAAGTGGTAGAAAGCAATGAAACCACACACTATTCAATTATCGATCAATTTGGAAATGCAATTTCTGTAACAACAACATTAAATGGCGCCTATGGCTCTAAATTGTATTGTTCTGAACTTGGTTTTTTTCTGAATAATGAAATGGATGACTTTAGTAGTAAGCCAGGTATACCGAATATGTTTGGACTTATTGGCGCTGAAGCAAATAGCATACAACCTGAAAAAAGAATGCTAAGCTCTATGACACCAACTATTGTTGAAAAAAACGGAGAATTATTTATGTCTGTAGGAACTCCCGGTGGTTCCACTATTATAACATGTGTTTTGCAAACCATCTTAAATGTGCATGAATTCAAAATGACTATGCAAGATGCTGTAGATACTCCCAGATTTCATCACCAATGGCTGCCAGATGTTATTCAAATGGAACCTAATTCATTTGATAAAGATTTAATTTCTCAACTTAAAAACCTTGGATATACCGTTAATGAAAAAGACTCTCCTGTTATTGGTAAAGTTGATGGAATTATGGTTTTAAACGATAAACGGTTAGAGGGTGGTGCAGATCGTCGAGGTGATGATACGGCTGTCGGTTTTTAGCTAAATTTTTCTGTTTAGTCAATACAATTTAATAATTTAGCCTTGATTTATAGAACATTACCCCTCAAATGCTCTTGACCTATTAATCTATGAAATCAAAAAAAACATTTAAAATAATCACAGGTGTACTAGTCTTTTTTACATTGCCTAGCATCTTGTTTTTTGTATTTATGTTTTTTAAATATAACGAGGAGCTACCTGAAGGTGAACTTGGAGAAAAAGCCGATGCATTGGCTTATAAAATGCTAGAGGCCTTAGATTATGAAGCCTATAAAAACACCCATTATTTAGAATGGACTTTTAAAAAAGTTCATCATTATAAATGGAATAAATCTAAGGGAACATGTTCTGTTTTTTGGGATGAATATAAAGTTGATCTTAATTTAAAAAATGAATCTTTTAATAAAGCAACGGTTCACGGTTTTAAAATAGAGGGTGATATGGGTAAGGAACTTATTGATAAGGCTATCTCCTATTTTAATAATGACTCGTTTTGGTTAGTTGCACCTTATAAGGTTTTTGATTCTGGTACCGAACGAAGGTTGGTAGATTTAAAAAATAGTAGCAATAAAGGATTACTAATCACTTATACTAAAGGCGGGACAACACCAGGTGATTCATACTTATGGATACTTGATGAAAATGGTATGCCTAATAGTTTTAAAATGTGGACTTCCATTTTACCAATTAAAGGGTTAGAATCATCGTGGTCTAATTGGACGACTACAGAAAGTGGCGCTAAACTTCCCACATTTCATAATATATTTTTCTTAAGAATTGATATTACAAATATTAAAGGGACAAACTAATTTTAACAATTTTGTAAATTACATTATTTATTAACTAGACCTTTGTCCTACAAAGTTTTGATTTTTCAATTTAAACAAAACGTTAAAACTCGTTAAACTCCCGTATATCCTTGTAATATATTGTTGTAAATCTATTTTGCCTTGCTCATCTAAATCACTTGAATTTATGCGCTGTTCCATAACTCTCAAACGATCTCTAACCATCGTTATTTTATGAAAAAATGTATCTATAGGTAATTCATATGGCTTTAAACTAGTGTCAGCAGGTTCTAAAATTAACCTACCCCCTTTATATTTATCAGCTATTGGTACTACTTCACTTACGTCGCTCCATTTTTTTAAAATTTCAGTTAAACTTCTTTCTATATCAAAAAAACTAACGGTATCAACATCATCATCAGCCGCTTCAATAACTTCAAACTCACTATCTAAATCAATAGTTTCTAATCCGTTTTCAATAAACGTTACCCAATAATGTTGTGATGTTACATTGGTTACCACACCTTTTCCGTATTCAGCATGATTAATTCTTGAGCTTATTCCTAATAATTTCATATTCTTTATTAATTAAATTTAGTTAACAAGTATAATAAATCTAATAGTATTGGACAATTAAAAATTTATACTAAAATTGTACCTTTGCACTTTTGCAAATTTATGAGCCAATTTGAAGAACATATTGAGGTTAAAGGTGCCAGAGTTCACAACTTAAAAAATATAGATGTTACCATACCAAGAGAAAAACTCGTTGTTATTACGGGTTTGTCAGGCAGTGGGAAATCATCATTGGCATTTGATACCATTTATGCCGAAGGACAGCGCCGATATATAGAAACATTCTCAGCCTATGCAAGACAATTTTTAGGTGGTTTAGAGCGTCCCGATGTCGATAAAATAGATGGTCTTTCTCCAGTTATTGCTATCGAACAAAAAACAACCAGTAAGTCGCCTCGATCAACTGTTGGAACTATTACTGAAATCTATGATTTCTTGCGCCTGTTATATGCGCGCGCGAGTGATGCCTATAGCTATAACACGGGTGATAAAATGGTGAGTTATAGTGATGCGCAAATAAAAGAACTTATTATTAGCGATTTTAAAGGAAAACGTATTAATATATTAGCGCCAGTAGTTCGGTCTCGTAAAGGACATTACCGCGAACTGTTTGAACAAATAGCTAAACAGGGTTTTGTAAAAGTAAGAACCGACGGAGAGATTAGAGACCTTGTAAAAGGCATGAAATTAGACCGCTACAAAACGCATGATATAGAAATTGTTATTGATAGACTTAAAATTGATGATACCATAGATAACGACAAGCGTCTATCTGAAACAATCAATACGGCAATGTATCATGGTGAAGATGTTCTCATGGTAATTGACCAAGAAACGAATGAAACTAGATATTTTAGTAGAAATTTAATGTGTCCATCAAGCGGCATATCATACCCAAATCCAGAACCTAATAATTTTTCCTTTAACTCACCAAAAGGAGCTTGTGCCAATTGTAATGGTATAGGAGAACTTTATCAAGTTAATGAAAATAAAATTATTCCTGATGATTCAATCTCTATTAAAAACGGTGCATTAGCGCCTCACGGACCAGAAAAAAATAGTTGGATATTTAAACAGCTAGAATCCATTGCTCTGCGTTATAACTTTAAACTTACTGATCCCTATAAAAGTATTCCCGAAGCAGCAAAACAAATGATTCTTTACGGTGGTAATGAAAAATTTTCAGTTGAAAGCAAGACACTCGGCGTAACACGCGATTACAAAATTGATTTTGAAGGTGTTGCTAACTTTATTGAAAATCAATATAAAGTAGCCGATTCAACTTCTTTAAAAAGATGGGCTAAAGATTATATGGATAAAATAAAATGTCCAGAATGTGAAGGTTCCAGATTAAAAAAGAAATCACTTTATTTTAAAATAAATAATAAAAATATTGCTGAACTTGCTAATACAGATATTGTTGAACTTGCGGTTTGGTTTAATGAGCTAAGTAGTCATCTGTCAGAAAAACAATTAAAAATTGCAGAAGAAGTTATAAAAGAAATAAAATCCAGATTACAATTTTTGTTAGATGTTGGTTTAAATTATTTATCATTAAACCGAAGTTCAAAATCCTTATCTGGTGGAGAAGCCCAACGTATTAGACTCGCTACACAAATTGGTTCTCAGTTGGTTGGCGTACTTTACATTTTAGATGAGCCAAGTATTGGATTACACCAACGTGATAATGAAAAACTTATCAATTCACTTATATCTTTAAGAGATATTGGTAATTCTGTTATTGTTGTTGAACATGACAAAGATATGATTGAACGTGCAGATTATGTGATTGATATAGGTCCCAAAGCAGGAAAACATGGTGGTGAAATTATAAGTATAGGGACTCCTAGCGAATTGAAAACTCACAAAACACTTACCGCTGATTATCTTAACGGAACCAAACAAATTGAAATCCCTAAAAAGCGAAGAAAAGGTAATGGTCATTTTATTGAACTTAAAGGATGTACTGGAAATAATTTAAAAAATGTATCAGTAAAGTTTCCTTTAGGAAAAATGATAGGCGTTACGGGTGTTTCCGGAAGTGGGAAATCGACTTTAGTTAATGAAACCCTCTACCCTATTTTAAATGCATATTATTTTAATGGTGTAAAAAAACCAATGCCTTATAAAAGCATTAATGGTTTAAAACATATTGATAAAGTAATTGATGTAAACCAATCACCAATAGGAAGAACACCAAGAAGTAATCCGGTAACTTATACCGGAACATTTAGCGAGATTAGAGCCTTATTTTCGAAAATTCCAGAATCGATGATTCGTGGTTATAAAGCAGGACGTTTTAGTTTTAATGTAAAAGGAGGGCGTTGTGAAACCTGTCAAGGTGGTGGTTTACGTGTTATAGAAATGAATTTCTTGCCAGATGTATATGTGGAATGTGAAACCTGCCAAGGTAAACGCTTTAACCGTGAAACGCTTGAAATTCGTTATAAAGGAAAATCTATAAGTGATGTATTAAACATGACCATTAATGAAGCTGTAGACTTTTTTGAGCATATCCCTAAAATATTCAATAAACTAAAAACCATAAAAGATGTTGGCTTAGGATACATTACTTTAGGACAACAAAGTACGACGCTTTCTGGTGGAGAAGCACAACGGATAAAGCTTGCAACGGAATTAAGCAAACGAGATACAGGAAATACATTTTACATTCTTGATGAGCCTACAACGGGCTTGCATTTTGAAGATATTCGTGTTTTAATGCTTGTATTAAACAAACTTGTTAACAAAGGAAATACTGTACTTATTATTGAACACAATTTAGATGTTATAAAAACCGTTGATCATATAATTGATATCGGTTATGAAGGTGGAAAAGGTGGTGGAAAAATAATTGTTGAAGGAACACCCGAAGCGATTATTAAACATAAAAAAAGCTATACAGCAAAATTTCTTAAAAAAGAATTAAATTAGCGAGTTTTAATTTTTTATTTGATAGTATGATACACGAACAGCATCCAAAAGGGTGGAATGAAATAAAAACTAACGATTCTTGGGCCATTTTTAAAATTATGGGGGAATTTGTTAGTGGTTTTGAAAAAATGAGCAAAATTGGCCCTTGCGTTTCTATATTTGGGTCGGCAAGAACAAAACCAGATAATGAATATTATAAATTAGCTGAAAAAATAGCTAAAAAAATTGTTGAATCTGGTTATGGTGTTATTACTGGTGGTGGTCCAGGGATTATGGAAGCAGGTAACAAAGGTGCACACCTTGGTGGAGGAACATCTGTTGGATTAAATATAGAATTGCCATTTGAACAACATGACAACCCTTACATAGATTCTGATAAAAATTTAGATTTTGATTATTTCTTTGTTAGAAAAGTTATGTTTGTTAAATACTCTCAAGGGTTTGTGGTAATGCCTGGTGGTTTTGGAACACTTGATGAGTTGTTTGAAGCTATTACTTTAATTCAAACAAATAAAATTGAAAAATTTCCTATTATTTTAGTTGGAACTGATTTCTGGAAAGGTTTGTTTGAATGGGTAAAAACAACATTATTAAATGAATTTGGAAACATTAGTGAGAAAGATTTAGATTTAATTCATCTAGTAGACACGGAAGATGAAGTTATAAGTATACTAGATTCGTTTTATAAAGAATCAGATTTTAGTCCAAACTTTTAATATTTCAAATCCAGATTATAACATTCATCATCAAAATACTTTCTGCAATTAAATTTTGTTATATTACCAAACCAACTAATCCATAGTATTAACCTTAAAATGTTCAGTAAATAAATTGAGATTTCCGTCATTCATCTTTATTATATTAGGATTTATATGCCATATTATGTCTGGTCAAAACAGTATTGACCTTAGAGCTGTATTTAACATTGAAAATAAACAAATAGGTATATCTCAAACTATAGAATATAAAAACACTTCCAATGAAGTTCTTGAAACCATCTATTTAAACGATTGGAATAATAGTTATTCAACTAAAAAAACACCACTTGCCATTAGAATTGCTGATGAATATAAAAATGATTTTCATCTTGCAAAAAATGAAGAAAGAGGGTATTCTGTGATTACTTCAATAAAACAAGATCAAAAAGAATTAAGATACAGCCATTTGCTTGGCCAATTAGATGTTGTAAAAGTTGAATTAAAAAGACCTTTGGAACCTAATGAATCTTATAAAATAAATCTCTCCTATATTGTTCAAATACCAAGTGATAAGTTTACTAGTTATGGCATAACACCTTCAGGAGATATTAACCTAAGATACTGGTATATTACACCGGCTATTTATGATGGTGAATGGCAATATTATAGCAATAAAGATTTAGATGATTTATATATTCCAGAAGCTAATTTAAATTTAGAAATAGTATTTCCAAAAGTGTATACATTGACTTCAGAATTAGATATACTTAAAACTACCCAAAACAATGTAAATCAAATTGTTAAATTACAAGGGAATCACAGAGTTAATAATAAGCTTTTTTTAAGTAAAACATCAAATTTTAATACCATTGAAAGTGATAATTTTACTTTAATTTCTAATATTGAAGATCTAAATTTAACAGTTGTTGATAAAGTATTAATTTCAGAAAGAATCACAAAATTTATTTTAGAAAACCTAGGCGATTATCCACATAAAAAACTTCTTTTAACTAATATTGATTATAATAAAGATCCCATTCAGGGTTTAAATTTTTTACCAAAATTTATTCACCCTTATCCTGAAAATTTTCAATATGAATTAAAAATATTAAAAGTTGCGTTATATAATTATTTAGAAAACACCTTGCTTATTAACCCAAGAAAAGAGCAATGGCTATTAGATGGATTACAAATATATTTTTTAATGAAATATGTTGAGATGAACTATCCTGATATGAAATTTTTAGGTTCTCTGGCAAATGTTTGGGGCATTCGCTCATTTCATGCAGCAGATTTAAGTTTTAATGATAAGTACATACTAGCTTACATGCTCATGGCAAGATCTAATAGAGATCAACCTTTAACTATGGCTAAAGATTCTTTATTGAAATTTAATAAAAGTATTGCTAACAAATATAAAGCTGGTGTCGGTTTAAAATACTTAGATGATTTTATTAACTCTAATGTATTAGAAACTTCTATTAAATCGTTTTTATCAAACAATCAATTAAAACAAATTAAGGCTAAAAAATTTGAAAAATTTATAAAAGGCAATACAAAAAAAGACATTGACTGGTTTTTTAATGATTATTTAAATACTAGAAAAAAGATTGATTTTAAAATCAAGAAAGTATTAAAAACTCAAGATTCTATAACGCTTACAATAAAGAATAAAGGTGAATCTAACATGCCCATTTCCTTGTATTCGCTAAATAATGACACTATTGTTTCTAAAACCTGGATTGAAAATATTACGAAAAGTAAAACAATAACAATTCCTAGAAATGACACTAATAAACTAGTTCTAAACTATGAAAATATTATTCCTGAAACTAATTTAAGAGACAACTGGAAATCATTAAAAGGTTTCTTTTTTAACAATAAACCTTTACAATTTAGACTTTTTAAAGATTTTGAAGATCCTAATTATAATCAAGTGTTTATTATGCCAATTGTTGAATATAACAATATATATGATGGCTTAACCTTAGGAATTAAAGCCTATAATAAAACGGTTTTAAGAAAACATTTTAATTATAAATTTGAACCTAAATATTCTCTAAGGTCTCAATCTTTTACGGGCAGAGCTAACATTTATAACATACATGATTTTCAAAATAATAATTTATATACAATAAATTATGGTATCCGTGCGAACTATGATTCTTACGGTCCAGATTTATTTGTTAGACAAATAACCCCATACCTTTCATTTTTCTTTAGGCAGGATTCTGACTTTCGCTCAAATAAGAGAGAAGCCTTATATCTTAGATATTTGGATATAAATAGAGATAAAGACATCAATAATATATTAACGTCATCAGAACCTAATTACAGTATTTTTAATGTGCGTTATGTAGATTCTAATGATAATTTAATTAATTATAATAGTTGGTATGCTGATTTTCAAGCGGCCAGAACATTTTCAAAATTATCCTTTAACTATGAATATAGACGCCTATTTGAAAACAATAGACAATTAAATATTAGAATGTTTACTGGTTTATTTTTAAGCAATAGAAATGAGGTAGGATCTGATTACTTTAGCTTTGCACTAGATAGACCAACAGATTATTTATTTGATTATGCCTATTTAGGAAGATCTGAATCTACTGGTATTTTTAGTCAACAATACATTGACGCCGAAGGTGGATTTAAATCTAAGTTAGACACGCCTTTTGCTAATCAATTTATCTTGACTCTTAATACAAGTACTACACTCTGGAAATACGTTTTGGCGTATTCAGATATTGGAATAGTTAAAAATAAGTACGACAATGCTAAATTTGTTTATGACTCCGGTATTCGTGTTAATTTAGTCACCGATTATTTTGAGGTTTATTTTCCTGTATATTCTAACTTAGGATGGGAAATTGGTCAACCAAATTATGACCAAAGGATTCGCTTCAAATTCACAATCGATCCAAAATCTTTACTAGGTCTGTTTAGAAGACGATGGTACTAAAAATGTTAATTTTTTATTCTTTATTTAAAATAAAGTGTATTTTAATAGAATATTGCTAATAAAAAATATTTAAAAAATTATTTAATTGAGAATTCTTCAAGAATTCTTAAATATTATTATTGGAGAAACCGCAAAGTTTAACTAAATTTGCGCAAAAAGACAACGCTAAATTAATGCAACCAATTCCAGACCTAAAAAATAACATGTCATTTGAAGACTTTAAAACGGAAGTTTTAAAAGATTATAAATTAGCCGTCACAAGTCGTGAATGCAGTTTATTAGGACGACGAGAAGTTTTAACAGGAAAGGCAAAATTTGGAATTTTCGGTGATGGAAAAGAAGTGCCTCAACTAGCCATGGCGAAAGCCTTTTTAAAAGGTGATTTTAGATCTGGCTATTACCGTGATCAAACGTTTATGATGGCTCTTGGTGAATTAACTGTTGAACAATTTTTTGCTGGTTTATATGCTAATTCAGATTTAGCCTTAGAACCAATGTCTGCAGGACGCCAAATGGGAGGACACTTTACCACCCATAGTTTGGATGAAAATGGTCATTGGAAAGACTTAACAAAACAATACAATTCAAGTGCTGACATCTCTCCTACTGCTGGTCAAATGCCGCGCTTACTAGGATTAGCACAAGCTTCAAAAATATATAGAAATGTTGAAGGTATAAATGCTTCAAGATTTTCAATAAACGGTAATGAGGTCGCTTGGGGGACTATTGGAAATGCAAGTACGAGCGAAGGTTTATTTTTTGAAACTATAAATGCTGCAGGTGTTTTACAAGTGCCTATGGTAATAAGTGTTTGGGATGATGAATATGGTATTTCCGTTCATGCAAAGCATCAAACATCTAAAGAAAATATTTCTGAAATACTAAAAGGGTTTCAACGTAATAATGAAGAAAAAGGATATGAAATTCTTCGAGTTAAAGGATGGGACTATGCCAATCTTATTGAAACCTATCAAGAAGCTGCTACTATAGCCCGTGAAGAACATGTTCCGGTTCTTATTCATGTATTAGAGTTAACACAACCTCAAGGTCATTCAACTTCTGGTTCTCATGAACGTTATAAAGACAAAAATCGTTTAAATTGGGAAATGGAACACGACTGTAATCTTAAATTACGTTCGTGGATGATTGAAACCGGTATTTCCAATAATGAAGAGTTAACAAATATTGAGCGAACTATAAAACGGGAAGTTCGTGACGGTAAAAAAAGGGCCTGGGATAAATTTTTATCTCCAATTATAAAACAAAGACAAGAACTCTCTATAATATTATCTCGCTTTGCTGAAAAAAGTGCTAATTCTGAGTATATATCAAAGGCAAAGACAAACTTGTTGGCAATCGATGAACCTACAAGAAAGGATATATTATCTGCTGCTAGAAAAATTTTGCATCATAGCACCGCTAACACATCAAACGAAAAGCAAAATCTTGTTAATTGGATTAATAATTATTTTAAGGAAAACCAACCACTCTTTAGTTCCCATTTATATTCAGAATCTGACAAATCAGTTATAAAAATTAATGAAGTAAAACCTCATTATGATAGTGATTCTGCAGCTGTAGATGGTAGAATTATTATACGTGATAATTTTGATTATATATTTAAAAATTACCCCGAAGCACTCATTTTTGGAGAAGATACCGGTTTTATTGGTGATGTTAACCAAGGTTTAGAAGGTTTACAAGAGAAATATGGTGAATTAAGAGTTGCTGATACTGGCATAAGAGAAGCAACCATTGTAGGTCAAGGAATAGGTATGGCGATGAGAGGTTTAAGACCTATTGCCGAAATTCAATATTTAGACTACTTAATGTACGCTTTGCAAATAATAAGTGATGATTTAGCGACCTTACACTATAGAACCAAAGGCCGCCAAAAAGCACCTCTTATCATTAGAACACGTGGACACAGATTGGAAGGCATTTGGCATTCTGGCTCACAATTAGGTGGTGTTATAAATTTAGTAAGAGGAATTCATGTTTTAGTACCAAGAAACATGACGAAAGCGGCAGGGTTTTATAATACACTATTACAAGGTGATGAACCAGCTTTGATAGTAGAATGCCTAAATGGTTACAGACTTAAAGAAAAAATGCCTACTAATATTGGTGAGTTTAGAACACCTATTGGCGTTGTTGAAACAGTTAAAGAAGGGACTGATATCACGTTGGTTTCTTATGGCTCAACACTCCGTATAGTTGAACAAGCAGCGAAAGAACTACAATCAGTAGATATTGATGCGGAAATTATTGATATTCAATCTTTATTACCATTTGATGTTAATCATGATATTGTAAAAAGCCTTACTAAAACCAATCGTGTTATGGTAATAGATGAAGATGTTCCTGGTGGCGCTTCAGCTTATATTCTAAACGAAATTTTAAATACTCAAAATGGCTATCAATATTTAGATAGTCAGCCAAAAACATTAACAGCAAAAGCACATCGACCAGCCTATGGAACCGATGGTGATTATTTTTCAAAACCCTCTATTGAAGATATTTTTGAAGCTGTGTATGGTGTTATGTATGAATTGAATCCTATTGATTTTCCTAAATTGAGATAATACCATTGTGAAAGCAGTTTCAGTAGTAGAAATAAAAAAAGAATTAAATCACCTTTCTACTGAAGAGCTTATTCAATTATGCCTTCGTTTGTCAAAGTTCAAAAAGGAAAACAAAGAGCTACTTACCTATTTACTCTTTGAATCATATAATGAGACAGGTTATATTGGCAGTGTAAAAGAATATGTTGATGAGCAATTTGAACTAATTAATACCAATAGCTATTTTTATATAAAAAAAAGTGTTCGTAAAATTCTACGTAACATTAAAAAGTTTGCACGTTATTCACTAACGAAAGAAACCGAAGTTGAATTACTAATTTACTTCTGTCAAAAATTAAAAGATTTTAAACCTTCAATAAAACATAATGTAACGCTTACTAATATTTTTCAAAGACAAATATTACTTTGTAAAAAGATTGTTTCGACACTTCATGAAGATTTACAGTATGACTACACCTTACTGCTTAATGAATTAAATGATTAACAGAGATAAACCAGCGCATTAACTTTTCTTACTTATCAAACTTAATATGTAACTTTGCAATCTTAAGATAGGATAGGAATTAAGGAATGATAAACATTCATAAAAAGACATTACAAGATTTAGAATTTTCAAGTGTTTTACAACAAGTAAGTGAGTATTGTGTAACACCTCTTGGAAATGATAAAGCGCTTCAAATTGAACCTCTTAAAAATAAAGAAGAGCTTATTGCAGCACTTCAATTAACCAATGAATATCTGTCATCATTTGATAATAATAACAGAATACCTAACCATGGATTTGATGCTATAACTAAGGAACTCCAACTATTAAAAATCGGAAATACATTCTTAGAAGTTCATAGTTTAAAAAAATTGGTATCCATTTCTCTGACAAGCAATGAAATAGTCACATTTCTTAAAAAATTTGAAGAATATTATCCAAACTTAAATGATTTTGCTTCTCATATTGAAGTTACAAACGTTATTATTGAAAAAGTAGATGCCATTGTTGATAGATTTGGAGATATAAAAGACAGCGCTTCTGCCTTATTACTAGAATTAAGACAATCAATCAATAAAGTTAAAGGCAAAATCAATCAAAGCTTTGCCACAGCCCTTCACGCCTATCATCATCTTGAATATTTAGATGAGATTAGAGAATCGGTGGTTGATAACAAGCGTGTTCTTGCCGTAAAAGCCATGTACCGACGTAAAGTTAAAGGTGCTATCATGGGCGGAAGTAAAACGGGTAGTATCGTGTATATTGAGCCAGAAACTACCATGCAATTTACGAGAGAGCTTAATAATTTAGAATTTGAAGAAAAAGAAGAAATTATTCGAATTTTAAAAGCAGTCACTGACTTTATTCGACCCTTTACAAGTATACTATCTGATTATCAATCTTTTTTAATTGATTTAGATGTTATTGCAGCCAAAGCAAAATACGCAAAATCAATGAATGGCATTCTTCCTGAAATTTCAGAAGAAAGAAACATGTTGTTAAAAGAGGCCTATCATCCTCTATTATATTTGAATAATTTAAAAAACAAAAAAATAACTTTTCCTCAAACTATAGATTTTAGTCAGGAAAAACGCGTTATTGTCATTTCTGGGCCAAATGCTGGTGGAAAAAGTATCACACTAAAAACTATAGGTTTATTGCAGGTTATGATTCAAAGCGGATTTTTAATTCCGGTTCATGAACGCAGTAGAATATGCATTTTTGACAGAATATTAAGTGATATAGGGGATAACCAATCTATTGAAAATCATTTGAGCACCTACAGTTATAGGTTAAAACAAATGAATTACTTTTTAAAAAAATGTAATAAAAACACCTTGTTTTTAATTGATGAATTTGGAACGGGTAGTGATCCTGAACTTGGTGGTGCGTTGGCAGAAACGTTTTTAGAGGAATTTTATCATCGTGAGGCCTTTGGTATTATTACAACCCACTACTCCAATCTAAAGATATTAGCTAACGAATTGCCCTTTATGGTCAATGCCAATATGCTTTTTGATGAAAGAACGCTAGAACCTATATTCAAATTAGTAGTCGGTCAAGCTGGTAGCTCTTTTACGTTTGAAGTAGCTCAGAAAAACGGGATTCCTTACAGCTTAATAAATCGAGCTAAAAAGAAAATTGAACGAAGTAAAGTACGTTTTGATGCAACGATTGCCAAACTACAAAAAGAGCGCTCTAAACTTGAGAAAACAGGTGAATCATTACGGATTAATGAAAAGAAAAAAATTGAAGAAGCCGATAAGCTTGAAGAAATTAACGTCAAAATCCAAAAGAAGCTAGAAAGCTATCAAGAATTATACGATAGTAACCAACGACTCATTTATTTAGGTCAGAAAATCAATGATATCGCTGAAAAATACTTTGAAAACAAACAAAAACGAGACCTGATGGCTGAGTTCTTTAAAATTGTTCAAATAGAAAACTCTAAGCGAAAAAAAGTGTCTGAAAAACAGAAAAAAGTTACTAAAGCGAAAGAAGAAAAAGTTAAACAAGACGCTGAAAAAGTAGTGAACGTTATTAGGAAAAAGAAAAAAGAGGCTAAGAAAAAAACGATTGAAACCCCTAAATTAAAACCGGTTTTAAAAGTGGGAGATCGCGTTAGAATGGAAGATGGCCGTGCTGTTGGAAGTATTGATAAAATAGAAAAGAATAAAGCTACTGTAAACTATGGTATGTTTACAACAAATGTGAGTTTAGAACAGTTGGAATTGGTAGAAACCACAAAAAAATGAGACCCTTACCAAAAGATAAAGAATTAATATTATTTGATGGTGTGTGCAATCTGTGCAACAGTTCTGTGCAATATGTAATAAAACATGACAAAAAAAACATATTTATGTTTACTGCTTTACAAAGTAAGGTTGGTCAAAAACTTATAAAAACATATCATATTGATACTGCAAAAACCGATTCTATTTTTCTTTATGCTCCCGAAGTTGGAATTTCATCAAAATCAACGGCAGCCTTGAAAATAGCAAATCATTTAGGCTTCCCAAATCGATTATTGTGCGTATTTTTTATAATACCGCCTTTTATTAGGAATTGGGTTTATGACTATATTGCCAAAAACCGTTATAAATGGTATGGCAAAAAAGAATCATGTATGATACCAACACCTGAATTAAAAAGTAAGTTTTTAGAGTAATTATTCAGGTACTATACTACCCCATTCTGTCCAGGACCCATCATAAACAGAGATGTTTTTATAGCCACTTAATTCTGCCCCCAAAGCTAATACGCAAGCAGTAATTCCTGAACCACATGAGAAAATGATGGCTTCCTCTTTCTCTTTATTTGCTAAAGAATCAAATTTGGTTTCAATCAAATCTTTAGATAGTAATTGGTAGTCTTCTAATAAATCTTCAAAAGGTAAATTTAAAGAATTTGGTATGGTACCGCTTCTTAATCCTAATCTAGGTTCAGCCTCTAAGCTTTTAAATCGAGTTTCTGAACGTGCATCAATAATTGTATGAGATTTTGATAATGAAGCCTGTTTAACATCGTCAAAAAACTTCATGCATTCAGGATTATAATTTGCTTCAAAGTTACCGTTACTTAATTTTGATTCACGCTTTAGTTCTGTTTTATATCCAGAATTAATCCATTCTGGCAATCCACCATTCAAAACAGCAACATTGTTATGCCCCATAGCTTTAAACAGCCACCAGGCTCGGGGACTGGAGTAAATTCCTTTATCGTCATAAATAACAATAGCACTATCTGAATTAATACCTAAGTTTTGAGTTCCTAATGTAAACTGCTTTTCTGATGGAAAAGTAGTAGGAAATGGTGCTGACACATCACTAAAAGTTTCCTTTAAGTCAAAGAAAAGTGCTTTAGGAATTTGTAATTCAGATTTTGAACTATTATTGTCTCCTCCTACTTTTTTAATACTTGCATCTAAAACAATTAAATTTTCAGCGTTCAAATTTGAATGGAGCCATTCAACCGAAACTACAGGCTCTGAAATAACTATTTTCGACATATTTAGATGATTTATGAATCTAAATCAAACGTCTCTGTTGGATCCTTATCTCCATGATAATCCAGCATATTTTCTCCATCTGCGATAATAGAACATACCGTGGCATCACCTGTTACATTAACAACAGTTCTGAACATATCTAAAATTCTATCAACAGGAAAAATAATGGCTATCCACGCTGGGTTTAACCCGACTGAATCAAGAACTATTATTAGCATCACCAAACCAGCACTGGGAACAGCTGCAGACCCAATAGAAGCCAATGTCGTTGTAATAACAATGGTTATTTGCTGCCCGATGGTTAAATCTATCATATGCAATTGTGCTAAAAAGATCACAGCAACAGCTTGATATAAACTGGTCCCATCCATATTAACAGTAGCCCCAATTGGCAACACAAAACTGCTTACCTTTTTATCAACACCAAGATTTTGTTCTACACATTCCATAGTTACAGGTAATGTAGCGGCGCTACTTGAAGTAGAAAAAGCTAATGTTTGGGCTGGTCCCATCCCTTTAAAAAAGCCTGTATATGGTATCTTCTTTACAAATGTTTTTAAAATTGATGGATACACTATAAAAATCATTAACAAAAGGCCAATTAAAACGGTTAAAGAATACCAACTCAATCCTTTAAAAATTTCCACAACCTTACCAATATCATCACCTGCCATTTTACTTACTACACCAGCTAATAATGCAAAAACAAAAAATGGTGCTGCCTGCATTACCAAATCAACCATTTTTAAAAACACCTCATTAATTCCATCTACTAAATTTAAAACAGGTTGAGATTTTTTATTGGGTATAAATAACAAACAAACCCCAAAAAAGATGGCGAAAAAGATAACTTGTAACATTAAACCGTTATTAGATAATGAATAAAAAAAGTTATCTGGCACAATATCTACTAAAGGCTGTAAAGGTGTTGTTTCTTTTCTTTGAGTTGCTTTTTCTAACTTATCTGAAACCGATGCTTCCTTTAATTCTGCATTAGTTAATTTTGAAATTTCTTGTGCACGCTCAAAAAATATAGGGTCTTGTAAATAATTTATACCGTCTTTAATCTGATAACCTTGAGAATCTGCCCAAATCTCATAGCTTATTCTGTTATCAATTCTACTTTGCTCGTCTATTAATTTACCAGGTTTAATGACATTAACTAATATAAGTCCCAATGAAATAGACATAACAGTTGTGATGAGATAAATAAGAAGCGTTTTTCCTCCCATTCTTCCTAAACTGGCTGGATCTCCAATATTTGCAACACCACTAATAATAGAAAACAATACTAAGGGAACTGCAATTAACTTTAAAAGGTTAATAAAAATAGTTCCAAAAGGGTCTATCCAATTAATAGTAAAGGCGCTCCATCCTAAGGAACTTGACAATAAAGCCCAAATAATTCCAAGGACCATTCCTATTAGGATTTTCCAGTGTAATGCTAGTTTTTTCATATAGTTATTTCTAAATGTAAAGTTGACAACAATATAAGTATTTTAAATTTTTAATACACAAAATTTGGTAAATGGATTCCGCACTATAAAGTAATGACAAAAACATGGTACTTAGTTTAGCCCCGATTGTAGTACAATTACTCCGCTCAGGATAAACTACATCCTTTTTAATACTATAAACAAGAAATATTTAAAAAAGAATTATTTAACAAATTGACGCATCGTATCTCCACTTAATGACTTAGTCATAATAAAATATAGCTAAAAGCAGAAAACAACTTCTAACGATATATTTTATTTATTAAGTAAGAATCTGCTAAAACCAAAGCAGCCATAGCTTCTACAATAGGTACAGCGCGCGGCACCACGCATGGATCATGACGCCCTTTTCCTTGCATTTCAACGGTATTACCAGCTTTATCTATGGTTTCGTATTTCTGAATTAATGTTGCTACGGGTTTGAATGCAACATTAAAATAAATATCCATACCATTACTGATTCCGCCTTGAATACCTCCTGAGAAATTAGTTTTTGTGCTCCCATCATTATTAAACGAATCGTTATGATCACTACCGTACATGGTACTTCCATGAAATCCGCTACCATATTCAAAGCCTTTTACGGCATTAATAGAAAGCATGGCTTTACCCAGTTCGGCATGTAATTTATCGAATACGGGCTCACCTAAACCAACAGGAACATTTTTTATGACACAACTTACTATACCACCAACAGTATCGCCTTTACTACGCACGTCTTTTATATAAGCTTCCATATTTTTTGCCATCTCTTGGTCTGGACAGCGAACCATATTAGATTCTATTTTAGTAAGGTCTAATTCGGTATATGGTTTGTTAAGTTTCATGGTGCCAACACCAGAAACATAAGCTATAATTTCTACATCTTTAAGCATTTGTTTTGCTATAGCACCAGCCACAACGCGACAAGCGGTTTCTCGTGCCGAACTGCGTCCGCCACCACGATAGTCTCTTACTCCATATTTCTTATCATAGGTAAAGTCGGCATGACTAGGCCTGTAACTGTCTTTAATATGCGAGTAATCGTGTGACTTTTGATTGGTGTTTACAATAACAAATCCGATAGGAGTTCCTGTTGTGACCCCTTCAAAAATACCTGAATGAAATGTAACGGTATCTGGCTCTTTACGTTGTGTAACAATAGCTGATTGACCGGGTTTACGCCTATTAAGTTCGTTTTGTATAGCATCAATATCTAAGGCTATTCCAGACGGACAGCCATCTATTACGCCACCCAAAGCAGGTCCGTGCGATTCTCCGTAAGTAGTTAAATTAAAAAGTTTTCCGAAGGAATTTCCAGCCATAAATCAATATTTTACGCTAAAATAAATCTATTCTTAGAGATACAAAAATTGTTTTCTATTAAAAGAATTAAAATATCAAAGTTTATCTTATTAATTTAAAGAACAGTATACTGGCAAACCTTTTATAAACATACTAAATAATAATTTCTTTACTACCTTAGAAATGAAGTATTAAGATAATAAATTGAATAAATTATATTAAAAGACAATTATAAATTAATTTTTGGCGTTATTTTTGTCCAATCAAATAAGAATTTTAAAATGGGCTTTTTTCTTAAATTGCCCGTATATAAACTTTAAACAAAACTTATAACTTATGAAAAAATTATTTTTAATAGCCATAGCTTTTATTGGCTTTACTGCAGTATCAAATGCACAAAACATTTCAGAAAATGCCCTTGGTTTACGTTTAGGAGATAGTGACGGTATGGGAGCAGAAATTTCATATCAACGCGCTTTAACCGATAACAACCGTTTAGAATTTGACTTAGGCTGGAGAAATGGTAATGATTATAATGGTTTTAAACTTTCTGCTTTATACCAATGGGTTTTTCCTTTAGATGGAGATTTTAACTGGTATGTTGGTGCCGGTGGTGGTTTAGGCTCTTTTGATGGGAAAAATAATCTTGATGGTGTAAATGACACTTTTTTTTATGCTGCGGGCGATATAGGTATTGAATATAGTTTTGATATTCCTTTAATGCTTTCTTTAGATTTTAGACCAGAACTTGGTTTTGGAAATGATAATTTAAATAACGATGATTTAGATTTTGATATTGCGTTAAGTATTCGCTATCAGTTTTAATTAGATCATTTTGTAAATAAAAAAGCACCTTAAAGGTGCTTTTTTATTTTACTATTATGACCATTATAATATTATTATAATAAGTAAAATTATAATAATAGCTCCGGCTGATATATATAAGCCACCACCTCTAGCTTTAATTTCTTTTTTAATTTCTCGAAGTTCTTTTCGAAGTTCTTTTCGTTCAGAAGACTCTAAATCGGATTTATCCATGTCTTTAATTTCTTCTATACGATTCAACATCACTTGAATTTCAGCAGGTATTTCAGTTGGCACAGGAGTTATTGGTTTTGGCATTTTTTCGGATGCCATACTCGTCATAGGAACGATTGTTATTGCAATAGTAAGCAATATAGAAAGAACAAATTTTTTCATTTTTTAGTCTTTTTAATAGTTAATAACTCTCCAAGTTACAACTTAAAAAAGTTATTTTATAAAAAAAGATCATTTAAAACTTAAAATTCTGATTACACTAGAACACTTAGCACTTAGCTAAGGTGTCTTTATAAATAGCCTCATATTGCGGCACAATTTTATGAAGGTCAAATTTTAGAGCTTCTTTACGCGCATTTTTTTTAAAAGTCTCCAATCGGTTTTTATCACTTAAAATATAAAGTGCATTTTTAGTCATATCTTCTACATCGCCTACATTACTTAAAAATCCTGTCACGCCGTGAATGTTCACTTCAGGTATACCACCTGTGTTACTAGAAATAACAGCCACACTTGATGCCATAGCTTCTAATGCTGCCAACCCAAAGCTTTCTGTTTCTGAAGGCAATAAAAACAGGTCACTAAAACATAGTATCCTATCTATTTCATTGCTCTTTCCAAAGAAAATTACTTTATCTAAAATACCTAGTTTTTGACATTGTAATTCTATATGCTCTCTTTCTGGACCTTCACCAACCAGCATGAGCTTGGCTGGAATTTCTTTCTGGATATTATAAAAAATTGAAATAACATCCTTAACACGCTTTACCGGTCTAAGGTTGCTTATATGAGTAATGATACATTCATCATCTTTTGCCATCATGGCACGTTGACAATCCGTTAATGAGTTACTGTATTTGTCTAAATCAATAAAGTTTGGAACAACAGAAATATCATTCTTAATATTAAATAAGCGTAAGGTATCATCTTTCAAACTTTTTGAAACAGCTGTCACAGCATCAGATTTATTAATACTAAAGGCAACAGCAGGTTTATAAAAAGGATGACTCCCTACTAATGTAATGTCTGTTCCATGTAACGTGGTTACAATTGGAACATAAATACCTTCTTCCTGCAACATTTTTTTTGCCATATATGCCGCATATGCGTGCGGAATAGCATAATGAACATGCAAAATTTCAATTTTATGAAGTTTTACCATATCCACTAATTTACTAGACAATGCCAACTCATAGGGCTGATAATGAAATAAAGGATATTCTGGTACCGTTACTTCATGATAATGAACATTATTACTCAATAATTCTAACCTTACGGGTTGATTATAAGTAATAAAATGAATTTCATGACCACGTTTAGAAAGTTCTAAACCTAGTTCTGTAGCAACCACACCACTACCTCCAAATGTTGGATAACAAACTATTCCTATTCGCATAATATTTTTTTAATATAAATTGACTCAAAACATTTAAAGTTAAAGTCTTAATCTTTATTCTTCAATCGCTTCATAAATTAAGCGTTGAATTTCCGTTCTTATATTTTCTCTTAACAATAAATTTTTCCCTGCATGAGGATATGTTCTATTGGCTAAAAATACATATACAATGTCTTCTTCTGGATCTGCCCATGCATAGGTTCCGGTAAATCCAGAGTGACCAAAACTAGTCATAGATACACATCCACAGGTTGGACCGCTTTCTTCTAATTGAGGTTTATCAAAACCAATTCCCCTTCTATTATCGTTACTACAATAATAACAGGTATTAAATTTGTCTATTGTTTCAGGTTTAAAATACCGTTTTCCACCATAAAATCCTTTTTGCAAAAACACCTGCATAATTTTAGCTATATCATTGGCATTACTAAATATACCTG
Organism: Yeosuana sp.; assembly: GCF_057126245.1. Classification (NCBI taxonomy): domain Bacteria; kingdom Pseudomonadati; phylum Bacteroidota; class Flavobacteriia; order Flavobacteriales; family Flavobacteriaceae; genus Yeosuana; species Yeosuana sp. The sequence goes on from NZ_DBNGMQ010000006.1 coordinate 73,500, forward strand.
CATGACCACCTACGCCATTTTGCATAGCAGCACCCATATCATGAACATAACCATGTATTTTTTGATTTCTATAATAATCGTCTATTTCAGTGGGCACAATATCTTTATTACTCATTTTATGATATGGATTATACATAGTCATATTAGCACCCAATGATTCATAAAAATGCTCTTGAACTAGCTCATCTAATGGTTTGTCATAATGGCTTTCAATAAATTTCTTTAATATATAATAGGGTAAATCACTATATCTATATCTCAAACTACTTAACAAATCAGTTTCTTTTATAATGTTATTTATACTATCTTGATAATCAGACCTTAAAAATAAATTATTAGCAACTTGAATATTAAAATTTTTACTAAATACATTTCTATAATATTTTTCACTTGGCTCTTTAGTAACAGAATCTAACGTTGATGCATAAAACGGCATCCAAGGTTTTAACCGGGCATAATGAGACAGCATTTGCTTAATCGTAATATCTTCCTTGTTTGAATCTTTATATTCCGGCAATAATTCGGATAACTTACTGTCAAGGTTTACGATTCCATTCTCTTCTAGTTCCATTAATAAGGGCAGCGTACCTATAATTTTTGTTAATGATGCCACATCATAAATATCATTAGAAATCACATGTTCCTTTCCTTCATAAGTATGCTTTCCATAATTTTTATTGAAAATAACTTTACCCTTTCTAGCGATTAACAATTGAATACCTGGTGTCATTTTATGGTCTACTGCATACTGTGCTAAAGAGTCCACTTTTTCTAATTTTATGGAACTCATTCCTACACGCTCAGGAATGGTATAACTTAAACGTTTAATATCATTAATTTGAATGCCAGCTCCTTGTTTAAAAAATTCACCTGTTGATACTGGTAATTTTCCCTTTGAAGGAATAGATCCGAAAATGAGTTGAGCAGATTTTTGCTGAGCAACCTCACTATTCTGATAGCTAACAATGATGCCTTCTATATTCTCAATACTTTTAAAATCTGAAAGTACATAAGGCTTTACAAATACATCTAGAATTAGGGTATGCGTTCTTGCAATTTCATACAACCAAACCAATTCTTGATCGGTAAATTCAAAACTCGCCCATGGATTATCATTTGAACGATGCAAGCCAACAATAACGGTATTATATGACTTTAATTGAATAAGTAATTCATCTAACTTATCTGATTTAATCTCGTGAATTTTTCCATATTTTTTTAATTCCTCAAGAAAATATGCTCCACTGTCATCGCCCATTTTTACATAAGCGATACTTTTGGTTTCTAATCTTCGTAAAGGCAATAAATCTGACTTATTTTTTACGATAGTTATTGCATTTTCAATGAGTTCTTCATATAAAACCTTATCTTTTATTCGGTTTAAATCATTAACGATGTTATCAACTTTAATCGGTTTATAAAGGTTTAATCCTACTTTAAATTTAGCCTTTAAAATTTTCTTTACAGAGTGTTCTAAACGTTCTTCCGTGATTTTACCTTCGTAATAAGCATCCGTAATCTTAGTTATTCCCATTGATGGATCTTCAGACATTAGCAACATATCGTTTCCTGCCAAAAAAGCTGCTAAATCAATCTGTCCAGATTCATCAAAATCTGCTGCACCTTTCATAGTGAGTGCATCAGAAATTATCAGTCCATTAAAGCCTAAAGAATCCTTTAAAATATCTGTAATAATATGTTTGGACAACGAGGAAGGATAATCGCTCCTAGTTTCCATACTTGGAACATTTAAATGAGCCACCATAACGCTTGAAAGGCCCTCTTTAATTAGCTTTTTGTAAGGATACATTTCAACTGAATCAATACGCTTTTCACCAAAATCAATGGTTGGCAATGTTTTATGAGAATCGGTTTCTGTATCTCCATGCCCTGGAAAATGCTTTGCGTTAGCCAAAATACCAGCACTTTGCATTCCTTTCATAAAAGCAAAAGCCTTTTCAGTTACGTTGTCTCTATCTTCACCAAAAGACCTATTTCCTATAATCGGATTTTTAGGGTTTGTATTGATGTCAACCACAGGCGCGAAATTTAAATGTACCCCCAAACGCTTACAATGTTCTCCAATTTGTCTACCTGTTTGTTCAATAAGCGTATTATCTTGAATAGCACCAAGTGTCATATTCCAAGGAAATACAAAGGTTTCATCTAAACGCATACTTAAACCCCACTCTGCATCCATACTTACAAGCAGTGGAATTCTAGACATACCCTGCAATTCATTATCCAATTTTGCCTGACTGACAGGATCGCCTTTAGAATAAATAATACCGCCAATGTGATGGTTTTTAATGAGCTCTATAATCTCTTGCTTTGTAGTCTCATCCTGGTTAGAAAATACCTGAACCGTATATAATTGTCCTACTTTTTCTCTCAGCGAAAGTGTATTATAAATACTATCTACCCATCGCTCCTGAACGAAGCTATTAGAACTTAATAAGGGATCATTTAAATTTTGACTAAAAACAAATTGAACTACAAAAAAAACTAAAATAGCAGATTTAAAACAGCGCATAAAAACAGATTAACTATAAATTTTGGATTAAAAATAATTAACACAAAAAACTATGCCAAATTACTATTTTTAGCAAGAAGAATAAAAACTTTAAGATAGATTTATAAGAAGTTTGTAAACAATTAATTAATCCATAGTAAAATTAAAACCAGCAGTAATAATACTAGCTGTTAGGCCTGTATTTCGTTTGTAATTATAATACTTTAAATCGATACTTTTTAAGCCTAATTTCCAAATGTGCCATTTAGCAAAAATATCGGCATACCCAAAGCCAAAACCGTACTGATTCGCATTAAACTTAGGCAAATCGTAATCTGACGTATAAAAATCGCTTGTTGATAGGTTTTGCTCGTATGGAGAAAAATAATCTGCAGCATAACCTTTGCCCATGGCCCGAAACCAATTTTCATTCCTTTTAATTTCAAAAAAATGGAATGTTCTTTATGATTTAAAACGATGTTGTGATACCCGACTTTTGAAACAGATTTTTTAATTGCCTCGTCACTAGGCATCACCTTCATACTACCATCAAATTTCCAAATACGATCCATAGAAGCATAACTAATATCAAAAGCTCCTTCCCTTAGATTTGATATTTTGATAGCTCTTTCTATTAAATTAAAAAATTCGACATCTACTATCACAGGTTTAATGCCTGCGTTTATATTGATTAATGAGGTTTGAGATGCTGAATCCCAAGAGGATATTAGTTTTTCAATTCTTAAAATTTCATTTTCAGCAATATCAATATAGCCATCTGACTCCTGTTGATTATCTGATACGACAGAAACATCAAATCGACTTCCCATTAATTTTAATGTTTTTTTTGTAAACCTGTTGTGAAAATGTAATGGTGCTTAAAAAAAACAATATTACTATGAAACTATTTTTTAAAGTGCCCGTTCGAGTGACTTTAATTTTTCGAAGTATGCTTTTGGAGATATTTTCTCATAACCCATTTTTCCTAAAACGGTTCCTTTTTTATCCAAAACAACAACAAAGGGAAAGAAGCCCTCTTTGTTGTAAGCCTCTGCCAGTTTAGCATTTTCTGCTGTTTGTTCTTCTGATAATTTATTAGCCTTTTTTCTTGGAAAATCGGCCTTAAGCATTATAAAATGCTCTTTATACAAGCTTTTAAATTCTGCTGTGCTCCAAATTTCTTTATCAAGCTTTATACAAGGTGCGCACCAATCTGAACCTTGAAACACTAAAACAATATTATGATTACTATTTGCTGCTACCTCTTTCGCTTTTGCGAAATTAGTTTGCCATTCTTGTGAAAACGCATGACATGACATTAAAAAAGCTAAGACTAAAACGAATTTAATTTTCATATTCTAAAAATTGATCATATTAAAACAAACTAACGTACTCCTAAGAAAACTATTGTGTTTTAAAGTATAAGCTTAAGGTTATTTTAAGAATCGATTATGCCAGCTTTCACTTGCGGGTACTTCCCAATTTTCTTTAAATTCAGCAATATTATTTACCAAATTATTAAAAACAATGGTGTGTTTTGAAACGGCTTTTTCTTTAGCCATCTTTCTAAAATCTGTAAGCGTTTTATAAGCTACAAATTCTCCTTGTTTATAAGACACATTCATTTTATCTAATAAATCAACATTAAAATCTTTTTCTAACTGTTGAATAAAATGAACAGAGGCGTCAATAGAACAGCCTGAAGCATGATTAATGTTTTGATTTAAACCAATCACTATAAAACGCTTATATTTAATAGTGTATCCAGACTCTAAGTCACTTCCATGAACGGTCCAGTTTTCTATAAATTCGTCTAACCTCGATTGAATTTCTTTAATCTCTTCATCTGAAAAAGAACGGTTTGCTTGGTAAACCCAAACTCTAGATTCTTCTGGTAATGTATTAAAATCTACTAGCATATTTTTTTTTATAAATCTTGAGCATTAGCAATAAGTTCTGCAATATCCATTACTTTAACATCGCCTTCTTTTTCTTTGGCTTTAATGCCATCAGTCATCATGGTATTACAAAACGGACAACCGGCAGCTATTATTTCTGGTTTTATATCTAAAGCTTGTTCTGTGCGCTCTATATTCACTTCTTTATCACCTTTTTCGGCATCTTTAAACATTTGTGCCCCTCCTGCCCCACAGCACAAACCGTCTTTTTTGCAGTTCTTCATTTCAATAAGTTCTGCTTCTAACTTACTAATTAATTCCCTTGGCGCTTCATATACATTATTGGCTCTACCAAGATAACACGGGTCATGAAAGGTGATTCGCTTCCCTTTAAACTGTCCGCCTTCAATAGTTAAACGACCATCGTCTAACAAACTTTTTAAAAATTGCGTATGGTGCAATACCTCATAATTTCCGCCAAGTCCTGGATATTCGTTTTTTATGGTATTGAAGCAATGCGGACAAGCAGTGACTATTTTCTTTATCTCATACGCATTCATTACTTCTATATTGGTAACGGCTTGCATTTGAAATAAAAACTCATTTCCTGCACGCTTAGCTGGATCGCCAGTACAACTTTCTTCAGTTCCTAATACAGCAAATTCTACCTGAGCCTTATTTAAAAGTTTTACAAATGCTTTTGTTATTTTTTTTGCTCTGTCATCAAAACTACCGGCACATCCAACCCAAAACAAAACTTCTGGTTGTTTACCTTGAGCCATAAAATCGGCCATTGTTGGTACATTAAGTAATTCGCTCATATTTAAACAGTTGTTTTTGCGTTAGGGATTGAGGTATTTGTTGGAGCTCTTTTTTTTTCGAAAAAAGCGACTGCCGAAAGCCCGACCCTTGTGGTAACGCCATTACTAATTTATTCGTTCTTCCAGTTTAATCTGTCCATTTGATTATATGGCCATGGAGCACCATTATTTTCAATATTGGTCATCATATTATTGAGTTCAACTGGTGCTGCAGATTGCTCCATTACTAAATATCGACGCATATCGAGTATTATGGAGAGCGGACTAATGCTTACTGGGCAAGCCTCGACACAGGCATTACAGGAGGTACATGCCCAAAGTTCTTCTCTCGTAATATAATTATCTAGCAGTTGTTTTCCATCGTCTTTAAATTCACCTTTATTCGCGTCTATATTTTTGCCAACTTCTTCTAACCTATCTCTGGTATCCATCATGATCTTGCGAGGCGATAGTTTTTTACCTGTTATATTTGCCGGACACTCGCTAGTACAACGACCGCACTCAGTGCATGTATACGCATTTAGTAATTGTACCCAATTTAAATCTTGCACATCACTTGCACCAAATTTCGCGGGTACTTCTGCATTATCCGCTGGAGTAGCAAATGGATCTACATTTGGATCCATCATCAATTTTACCTCTTTTGTAACAGCTTCTAAATTATTGATTTGCCCTTTGGGTTTTAAACTTCCATAAAATGTATTAGGGAACGCTAATAAAATATGTAAATGCTTGGAAAAGTAGAGATAGTTTAAGAAAATTAAAATACCTGTTATGTGCAACCACCAGGCTGTTCTTTCAACGCTATGCAACATGCTTGCTGAAAAATTACTAAACCATGGTGCAATAAATTGACTGATTACATTACCGGAATTCATGGATTGAAACGTAACATCGGTCGCATTCATAATTATAAACAAAGACATCAGTACAACTTCAAAATACAAGATATAATTAGCATCATTTTTTGGCCAGCTAGTCATTTCGCTATTCCAAAACCGCTTTATCTTCAATATATTTCTGCGTGTCCAGAATAAAATAACAGACACCAAAACTAAAACCGCAAGCACTTCAAAAGCGCCAATTAAAAATCCATAAAGCGATTCTGGTAAAACGTTTAAACCTATTCTGTGTGTTCCAAAAAGACCATCTAAAATAATTTCGAGAACTTCTATATTAATAATTATAAAACCAATATAAACAACAACATGTAAAATTCCCGCTATTGGGCGACGCACCATTTTACTTTGCCCTAAGGCGATCATCGCCATGTTTTTCCAACGTTGTGATTTGTTATCACTAACATCGATATCGTGACCTAACTTGATGTTACGAATTAGTTTTTTTACATTTTTCGAAAAATAACCAATACCAAGACCAAGTACAATAGCAAAAAGAATGTTTGGTAAATAATTCATTGCAAATACATTAGATTTTTATTCCTCTTCGTAAGGAATTTCTTTTTTTGATAAAATTCTAAAGTAACGTTTTGGATGTAATTTAATATCCCTCAAAAGTTCTTCCATCTCTTTAGTAGCGCCTTCAAGGTTTTTATACAAATCTTCGTCTTTAAGTAATTTTCCCATAGAACCTTCGCCGTTTTTTATGCTTGTAAGAAGTGAATTTACGTTTGTGATGGTTTCGTTTAAAGTCTTCACTGTATTACCTAAATTCGCTTCGTTTAATACTTTAGTAATTTGCACTAACTCGTTACTAGTCGTTTTAAAATTTTCGAGAATAATACCAATATTTTTATCGTTTTCTAAAATCACACCATTAATAGAATACGATAAATTTTTATATGATTTTAATGTTGCGTTTAGTTCTGCAATAGTTTGTTTTAAACCTTCTTCAGACTCATCTATAACCATTTTATTAATATTACCTAAAAGCGTATCGGTAGTTTTTAAGGTTGAATCTAAATTATCACTTAAGCCAGTAAAATTCTTAGATAAACTTCTAATAAGTCCGGTTTCTACTTCAGATTTTAAAACATCTCCCGACTTAGCCATTTCGCCATCGTTACTCATAATAATAGCGATGGCATTACCACCCATTAAACCTGTTTCGTAAAGTCGAATCGTACTATTTTTTGAAAATTTTAATTTTTCACTTACCGAAAATGCAACTCTTGTTTTTCCAGTATCATAATTATAAATAATATCTTGAACCTTTCCAACAGTGTTACCTTTTATGGTAACAATAGAAGATTTACTTAAGGCATTATAATTAAACTCGGTATAGTATACATTATCCGATTCTAATAGATTTTTACCCTTCAAATAATTATATCCAAAAATAAAAAGGATGATTCCTAAAAGGACCAGAATAGCAGTTTTAACTTCTTTTGATATTTTCAAAGTAATTTTTTTAGATAAACAAATTTAAAATAAATTTAAAAAGAATAAACTTAATTAGCAGTTGTTTTTAATGCTTCTGCTAGCGGAATTCGTTTCCCGTCTTTAAACGCGACAATAAAACTAGAGGCATATCCTTTAGATTGAGCAGTTTTCTCAAACTCCTGAATTTTATTATAGTTAGAAGATTCGCCGTAATAATACTTATAAAGATTATTATCGTATTCGAATGAAATATCGTCGAGTTGCTTGAAATTATAAGGTTTTGTATCTATTTTACTAGAGCCAGCCGCGATCTGAACTTTAAACACAATATTATTATTAAATTTTAACGGTGTTGTTTTATTACCGGAATCATTTCCATCTGTTGCTACATTATCTTCAAAATTTGATTCTCCTACATTAGCTTCAACACTTTCCTTATATTTTATTACCGCTTCGGATATAGCAGAAGATATTTCTTTCTGTCCTTTTTTTGAGTTTAAATATCGCCCTTCATCTCGAAATGACAAAAACCCAGCTTCAACTAAAACACTTGGCATCACTGTTTGATGTAATACAATAAAACCAGCTTGTTTAACACCTCTGTTTTTTCTATTCAAACTATACGTGAATTTGTCTTGTATTAATTTAGCAAGTTGAATACTTTGGTCCAAATATTCTTCTTGAGCTAATGTTAGACTTATAACCGATTCTGGAGAATTGGGATCAAAACCTTCATAATTGCTTTTATAATCATTCTCGAGAAAAATCACCGAATTTTCCTTTTTAGCAACTTCAAAATTAGTTTTATTTCTATGGGTTCCCAAGACAAAAGTTTCTGTTCCATGAGCAGCAGAATTATGACCGTTACAATGCACAGATACAAACAAATCTGCATTGGCCTTGTTAGCAATTTGTCCTCGTACAAATAAATCGACAAACACATCTTTATCGCGCGTATAAAGCACCTTTATATTCGGAATTTTTTCAAGTTGCCTTCCTACTTCTAAAACTATATTTAATGCAATTTCCTTTTCTTTAAAACCATTCCATAAATTACCGGGATCATGACCTCCATGACCTGCATCAAGCACAACCACGAATGTATGTTTCGATTGATTACCTATTGGAACAAAAGATGAAACTGTTAAAACAAGTATAAATAATAAGAAAAAGAATGCTTTATGCGTTTTCATATGAGTTTTAATAACTTACAGATTAGGCTCATTTTATTTGAAATTTTATCTAATAAAGAAATAATCACAAAAAAAATATATGTAATTTTGACTTTTCAAAAACCGAGCCATACTTTTACAAAAATACACTTAAAAGCATTGCATACAAACAACTTTAAACTACTTTTAGCGTTAAGTTTTACAGTGTTTATAAACATGTTGAGCTTTAGTCAAGATATACCCAATAAAGGAACTCCTATAAAACCTACTGTTAATGATAGCTTGATTCTTAACAAAACTGATTTACCAAAACCTATTGTTTCTGAAAAAGTTCAAGATACTATTGTACAAGACACCTTAAAAAAGAAAGATCTCTTAGAACACATAGTTGATTATACTGCAATTGATTACACCTCTTTTGATCAAAATAAACAGAAATTATATCTATTCAATCAAGCCGAAATAAACTACGGCGATATGAATATTAAAGCTGGTAACATCATTATAGATTATAGTAAAAATGAGGTTTATGCGAAAGGAATTTTAGATTCTACTGGAGTTTATTCGCAAGCTCCTATTTTTACTCAAGGAAGCAATATTGTAGAACCTGACTCTATTTTATTTAATACAAAAACTCAAAAAGCACTTATATATAACTCAAAAACAGAACAATCAGGTGGAACCGTAATAGCTCAAATCACCAAAAAAGAAAATGATTCTGTTTATTTTATTCATAGAGGGAAATATACGACTGCAAAAGATCTTGATGATCCTGAATATTATATTTTATTAAGAAAAGCTAAAGTGGTTCCTGGAAAAAAAATAGTTACTGGTTTAGCCAATTTATTTTTTTATGATGTACCTACCCCATTAGGATTACCATTTGGTTTCTTTCCACAGTCTGAAAAACAAACCTCTGGAATTTTATTTCCAACCTTTGGAGAACAGAATCAACGTGGTTATTTTTTACAAAATGGCGGCTATTATTTTGCTATTAATGATTATGTAGACTTATCTGTTTTAGGAGATTATTATACCAATGGAAGTTATGGCTTTCGTTTAGAAAGCACATATGCCTTACGTTATCAATTTAGAGGAAATTTTGGGTTTCGTTATGAAAACTTAATAAATAGTGAACGTGGTTTTCCCGATTATTCAAAGTCTACTATTTATAATTTACGCTGGTCTCATAGTAAAGACGGGAAATCGAGTCCAAATTCAAGGTTTTCAGCATCTGTAAACCTCGGAAGTAGTAACTATTATAGAACATCATTAAACCAGGTTAACACAGGTAGCTTTTTAAACAATACGTTGTCATCATCCGTTTCTTATTCAAAAACGTTTCAAGGAGAACCACAAGTAAATTTTAGTCTTACTGCAACACATTCTCAAAACACAAATACCGAACAGATTAATATGACCTTACCAACATTTCAAGGTAGTGTTGGTCGAATTTTTCCATTTGCCCCAGAAACAGGTTCAAAAAAAGGAATCATACAAAACATAAATCTTCAATATAACTTGAGAGCTGAAAACAGAATTCAAACAACAGATTCTCTGTTCTTTAAAAAAGAAATGTTTCAAGATGCTAAAGCAGGATTTCAACACTCTATCCCGTTAAGCACCAATTTTAAAGTGTTTAAATATTTTAGTTTAAGTGCAAGCACTAGCTACAATGAGGTGTGGACTTTTAAAACTATTAATAAATTCTATGATACAACAGAGAAAACAACCGTATCCGAGACCATTAATGGTTTTGACTCCTTTAGGACTTATAATTTTAGCACAAGTTTAGGAACCACTGTTTATGGAATGTTTGATTTCAAAAAAGAAGGCAAAGATCCTAAAATTCAAGCTATCAGACATGTCATGAGACCTGCTATAAGTTATAATATTAACCCTTCTTTTGATAAATATTATGATACGTATGAAGTAGTTAGCGCTGATGGACAAACTACAAGTGACGTTGAATATACGCGTTTTGAGCAAGGTATTTTTGGAACTCCTAATAAAAACTTTTCAAGTTCTATGGGGATGTCTTTATCAAATAACTTTGAAGCCAAAGTAAAAGATAAAGATAGTACAGCTACAGAAGCTAAAAAGATTACATTATTAAATAATTTAAACTTTTCAACATCATATAACTTCGCTGGTGATTCTTTACAATGGAGTCCTGTTAGAATGACAGGTGGCACGCAACTTTTCAAAAATAAAATGAGTATAAATTTTGGCGCTACCTTAGACCCTTACGCATTGGATAACAATAACAACAAGATTGACAAGTTTAATATTGACAACGGCGGTAGCCTATTTAGACTTACAACGGCTAATTTAACTGCTAGTTATTCTTTTTCTAGTAAAAAAGGAGATAAAAACAATAACAAAAATGAATCTGGAATTCAGGAAAACCTTAACAGTGGAGGGCGTGATGATGATTTGTTCGGAGTTTCTGAAGATTATACAAGTCAACGTTTTGATGAAGACAAAAGTGATGAAGAAGATATTACTAGCGAATTCTATAATTTTAAAATACCTTGGAGTTTACGTGTGGCCTACGCAGTAAACTACAGCAATTCTAGACGGCAAAATGAAATATCGTCACATTCTTTAATGTTTTCCGGTGACATTGAACTTTCGCCTAAATGGTCTGTTGGAGCATCTTCAGGGTACGATTTAAAGAATCAAGGTTTCACCTATACGCAATTGCGTTTTGAACGTGATTTATTAAGCTGGAGAATGAATTTTAGTTGGGTTCCTTTTAGTTCAAGAGCTTCATGGTATTTCTTTGTAGGTATTAAATCAAGCATCTTAAAAGATCTTAAATATGACAAACGTAATCAACCAGATATTCAACTTTAAAGTTGTTTGTATATAAAAAATTAAAATTATGAAAAAAATTATAATTACACCAAATGCACCTGCTCCTATTGGCCCATATAATCAAGCTGTTTTAAAAGGAGACACACTTTATACATCTGGTCAAATTGCTATAAACCCAGAAACTGGCGAATTAGTTATAGAAAGTATTGAACAGGAAACACAACAAGTTATGAGAAATATAAAAGCGGTTTTAAAGGCTGCTGATATGACCTTTGAAAATGTTGTTAAATCCTCAATTTTCATTACAGATATGAATGACTTTGTAAAAATAAATGAGGTGTACGGCAGGTATTTTAATGAAGAAAATGCACCTGCAAGAGAAACGGTACAGGTAGCAAAACTTCCAAAAAATGTTAATGTTGAAATTAGTATGATCGCTATTAAATAATTAAATCTCTTTATTCTCTTCTTTAGGAGCGTATTTAATTAATAGTTCTTTAAGTTTTTTAGATTCAATTGGTTTGGCTAAAAAATCATCAATACCGGCTTCTTTGGCATTTTTAATATCCTCATCAAAAGCACTTGCAGATACCGCAATTATTGGAATTTTATTCTGCAAATAGTTTTCACTTGACTTTATCAATTTAGTTGCTTCATAGCCATCCATTTCTGGCATAAAAATATCCATAAAAATCATATCAAAATCAAGAATTTTGAATAGTTTCACCGCGTCAGAACCGTTTTTAACAAACGTACAATCTGCTCCTTGCTCTTCTAAAAGAAACTTAATGACTTTTTGATTCATTTTATTATCCTCAGCTACAAGAACCTTGAATTTATAGTCAAATTGATTTAATAAAACTGGACTTGGCTCTAATTTTTCTTTTTCTAAGTTTAGCGTCTTTTTAAGTTGAATAGTGAAATAAAATATGGTACCTTCATTTTCTTTACTCTCCAGCTTCAGTTCTCCTCCCATCATATTAATTAGCTGGCATGAAGCTGTTAGTCCTAATCCAGTTCCCCCATAATAATCTAAAATAGACAATTGATTTTTTTCCGAATCATTTAATATCCGTTTTGCTTTCTCCGGAGGAATTCCAATACCCGTATCTTTTACATAAAAAGTAACTATTTGATAATCGTCAGGTCCAACTGTTTGATCAATTATGAGTGATACTTTCCCCGAATTAGTGAATTTTATGGCATTACTCAATAAATTAGTTAAGATCTGCTTGATACGCTTTAAATCTCCCAGCAATAAAAACTTCTGATTTTCATCTGATAACAACTTAAACTCAAACTCTAAACTATTATCCCAGGCTTCGTATTCAAATACCTTTACAAGTTTTGATAAATCTGAACGTAAATCAATAGCTGTTAATTCTAATTCAACCTTTCCTCCACCAACTTTTGAATTATCAAGAATCATACTTACCAATTGCAAAACATGTTCTGAAGAATATTCTGCAATTTCAAGCTGTATCTGCTGTTCAGTAGTTAAATCACTTTTCTTTAGCATATTTATCATTCCCAAAACAGAGTTTAGAGGCGTACGAATTTCATAACTCATATTAGCTAAAAACACAGATTTATATTCGCAAGTCTTAATAGATTCCTCTAAATCTGACTCTAACTTTCTTATTTTTGATTTAAGCAATTCAAAAGACTTATCTAAATCTTTTACATCTTGAATATTTGTAATTAAAGGTTCATCATTTACCTCATCAAAGCTATTTATTTTTAAATTTAGCTTTTTAAAATCTTTAGTGATTCTATAGGCTAATAAATAAACCAGCCCAATCATCATCATAGCTATTAAAATGAATAATATCAGTCCATTATCATAAAGTGATTTTTTTTTGTTTTGAGATAATTGTTTTAATCTATTCGATAATGACGTAAATTTCTCATTTAAATCAATCAATTTATTATCTATGTAATTAGAAGACAAAGAGGTTTTTAACCTGCTTTGTTGTATTAAATCTATATCAGAAATTAAAGTATTTAATTCACTATCAAAATCAAAAGAATTCTTTTTTAATTCAATATTTAAATCATTTAGTTCGTCTTTACTACTGTCAAAATTTGAATTATCACTTTCTGCATTATTTTTTATAAAAGAATGCTGTATTTCTTGAAGATTACCAGCTACCAAAAGTAAATTACTAAATTTCTCCTGCGCTTGATAAAACAAAATAAAAAGCACGATAACTATCGTTATAAAAGTAAAAAAAATCAATGTTATCCTTACTTTAAAGGATCGCATTGATTGGAATAGAACCGTCATTCTTTTATTGCTTTTATACAAACTTATTTATATTTGATGTAATACCCAAAAGTAATACTACTATTCGGTTTTACAATAGTATTATTAATCATTAATAGCTTCATTCTAAAGGCGATAAAAAAAATCAATGTAAACGTATCCTATTTTTTTTAAATTTCTTAAAAATTACATTCTAAAAATAATACATTTGAATATCCATAAATTTAGATAAAAATGCGTATCGAATATGATTTAAAGTTAGGGTTCAAAGACGTTATGATACGTCCAAAACGTTCAACGTTAAAGAGCAGAGCTCAGGTTAATTTAGATAGAGACTTTAAGTTTTTACATAGTCCCATTACATGGCAAGGTATTCCCATTATGGCTGCTAACATGGATACGGTTGGCACTTTCGAAATGGCAAAAGCCCTAGCAAGTAAAAAGTTGTTTACAGCTATACATAAACATTATTCAATCGATGAATGGAATGTGTTTTGTTCTAATCTTTCTGAAGGGTTAGAAAATTATATAGCTATAAGTAGCGGAACCGGAAATAAAGATTCTAAAAAGTTAGCTTCTATTTTTAATTTTAATCCTCAACTCAAATTTATTTGTATTGATGTGGCTAATGGATATTCTGAACATTTTGCTGATTTTGTAAAACAAACAAGAGTAGACTATCCTGATAAAGTAATTATAGCTGGAAATGTTGTAACAGGTGAAATGGTTGAAGAACTATTGTTATCTGGAGCCGATATTGTTAAAGTGGGTATTGGTCCGGGTTCTGTTTGTACCACCAGAGTAAAAACAGGTGTTGGATATCCGCAATTATCAGCAATTATTGAATGTGCCGATGCAGCCCACGGATTAGGCGGACAAATTATTAGTGATGGTGGCTGTACAACACCAGGAGATATTGCGAAAGCGTTTGGAGCTGGTGCCGATTTTGTAATGCTTGGCGGTATGCTTGCCGGCCATGATGAAAGCGGTGGTGAAATAATAGAACGCAATGGAAAACCCTACAGAAAATTCTATGGAATGAGTTCCTCAACTGCTATGGATAAACATGTTGGTGGTGTTGCCGACTACAGAGCAAGTGAAGGTAAAACCGTTGAAGTTCCTTACAAAGGGAAGGTTAAAAACACATTACAAGATATATTAGGAGGTTTACGAAGTACTTGCACATATGTTGGGGCGCAACGTCTAAAAGAACTTACCAAACGTACCACATTTATAAGAGTAGCAGAACAAGAAAACAGGGTGTATAAAGAATAGTTTTTTTGTATTTTTTCTTTTAGCAAAAAAAGCATTG
This sequence comes from Yeosuana sp., assembly GCF_057126245.1. Lineage (NCBI taxonomy): Bacteria > Pseudomonadati > Bacteroidota > Flavobacteriia > Flavobacteriales > Flavobacteriaceae > Yeosuana > Yeosuana sp. The sequence continues at coordinate 88,643 of NZ_DBNGMQ010000006.1, forward strand.
TACAAATCAATTGACACCTTTTACTTTCATTTTTAAGGCATAAACAGACTTTCTGGCTGTAATAAATAGTGTAGTTCTCTTTTTGCCTCCAAAACAAACATTTGACGGTTTTTCTGGAACTTCAATATTTTTTAGGAGTTCACCTTCAGGGTTATAAACCCATATTTTACCCGATGTAAGATAGATATTCCCTTTATTGTCAATCGTCATTCCATCACTTCCATGAGGTGCAAAAAAGGTTTTATCAGTTAAGCTACCATCCTTTTGAATCGTGTATTTCCATATTTTGCCGTCACCAATATCTGCCACATAAAGAATCTTTCCATCTGGAGTTCCTATAATTCCATTAGGTTTTACAAAATCAGAAATTACGCGTGTAATAGTTCCTTCCGGACTTAGATAATAAACACCGGGAACATCTTGAACTTGTTCGTGGTCGTCACGCCACCAAGACCTGTGGTAATAAGGATCTGTAAAATAAATACCCTCGTTTGGAGAAATCCATAAATCGTTGGGCGCATTTAGATGCTTTCCGTTATAATTTTCAAAAAAAACATGTAGATTTTTATTCTCATCAAAATATACCAATTGGTTCTTTTCATCAGCACAGGCCACAAGTTGCTCTTTATGATTAAAATATATACCGTTTGATCTTCTTGTACCTTCTAAATAGAGTGAAATACCTTTCTTTTCATCCCAAACATAAATCTTATCATTCGGCTGATCAGTAAAATAAACACGACCATCTTTAGCCACAGCTGGTCCTTCGGTAAAAATAAATCCGCTAGCCACATTTTCAACCTGAGCATTCTTTTTGATTAATACTGAATGTTGAGCTTTTACATAAAAGAGTAATGCTGTTGAAAAAAATAGAATTATAGAAAGTCTTCGGCGCTTCATAAAGTTCTTAATTTGACGTTATATAACGAAATTAAAAATTATGTTTCATTAAACTTGTCTGTTTTGTCCATTTTAAGGCGTTCAAAAGTTTTTTAATAACTACCTATGGATTCGATTACTAACTTTTGATTATTTCGTTGTCAAATATGCGATTACAACAGTTTAAAATTAAATTTTTAATGATTATATAAAACTTAAATGGTATATTAAAAATTAATCTATTACTGCCTAGTAATTTGTAAATTAGGCTTATAAATATGTTAATAAAAGACGCTATATTTTAAATAAGCTTATAAGGTTTCATTTAAAAAACATTTAAATTGCGTCTTTCGAAAAACCAACTTTAAAATGGCTTTAAAAATTGTAATTTCTCATAAAACACTTTATAAATACGACCGTTCTGTGTCGCTCTCACCGCATATATTTAGGCTGAGACCAGCACCACATAGCAGAACACCTATTGAAGCCTATTCGCTCAAAATTAAACCCGAAAATAATTTTTTTAACTGGCAGCAAGATCCGTTTGGAAATTACTTAGCACGAGTAGTGTTTCCTGAAAAAACAAAGGAATTATCTATAGAAGTTGAAATTATTGCCGATTTAAAAACCATTAATCCGTTTGATTTTTTTGTTGAAGATTACGCTGAAGAATTTCCGTTTAAATACAATGAAACCGTAAAAAAAGAACTCCTTCCCTATCTTGAAATTACCGATAAAGGGAAACTTTTAGATGATTTTATTAAAACCATTGATTATACGCCAAGAAAAACAATTTACTTCTTAATCGATATCAACAGAAAAATATACGAATATCTTAATTATAATATTCGTATGGATCCGGGAGTGCAAACTTGTGAAGAAACCTTAAGTCAAAAAAACGGATCTTGTAGAGATTATGCTTGGTTGTTTGTTCAAGTACTGAGACATTTAGGTTTTGGAGCGCGCTTCGTTTCTGGTTATTTAGTGCAATTAAAATCTGATGAAAAATCACTGGATGGCCCTTCCGGACCCGAGGAAGACTTCACGGATTTACACGCTTGGGCCGAAGTTTATATTCCCGGAGCAGGTTGGATTGGTTTTGATGCAACCTCTGGATTGTTAGCCGGTGAAGGTCATATTCCATTGGCTTGTACGCCTTCATTTGAAAGTGCTGCGCCCGTTTCTGGTGCTACCGATGTTTGTGAAACAGAATTCTTTTTTGAAAATTCTGTAAAACGGATATTTGAATCTCCAAGGGTAACGAAACCATATACCGAAGAGCAATGGAAAGCCATCCATAAACTCGGTTATAAAGTTGAAAAACAATTAGAAAAAGGCGATGTGCGCCTTACCATGGGTGGCGAACCCACCTTTGTGTCGATTGACGATATGGAGTCTCCGCAGTGGAATACCGATGCCGATGGTCCACATAAAAGAGAATTAGCAAAAAACCTAACCACCAAATTATATGATAAATTTGGTAAAGGTGCTTTTTTACATCAAGCGCAAGGGAAATGGTATCCTGGAGAACCGCTTCCGCGCTGGCAAATTGAAATTTGTTGGAGAAAAGACGGTAAGCTTATCTGGCATAACAAAAAACTGTTGTCGTTGTTTTCAGATAATCCTATTGTCCCAGAAAATGCGGATAAACTATTTTTAGAAACGCTAACTAAATATTTAGCGATTTCAGATAAACATATCATTCCTTCATTCGAAGATTCATTTTATTTCTTTTGGCAAGAAGGAAAATTACCTATAGATATCGATCCCACAAAAGAGGACGGAAATTTACTGGTAAAAAACAAATTGAAAGAGATTTTAAATGAAGGCACCTCTAAACCCGTAGGTTACATTTTACCATTAAATAATACGAGTGGCAAATGGTACACAAGCGAATGGTCCTTTAGACGAAATCATCTATTTTTAATTCCGGGGAACTCGCCTATTGGTTTGCGATTGCCTTTAGATTCACTGATGAGAAATCCTGAGCAAGGTGAATTTCCTAAATACGAACCAGATAATTTTTCAAAAAAGAAATCACTTCCTAGCTATAAGAATATTGTTTCTAAAAGACATAAAGAGGTTGAATCTAATGGCATCGGAGAACATCTTAACAATTATTTTATAAGAACAGGACTTTGTGCAGAAATTAGAGAAGGTAAACTGTACTTATTCTTGCCACCTCTGGATTCTATTGAAATATTTTTAGATTTACTAGCCTCTATTGAAGCCACTGCTAAAGAACTCAATATTCCAGTAACTTTAGAAGGTTATGATGCACCTAGAGATAGCCGATTGGAATCTTTAAAAATCACGCCAGATCCTGGCGTTATCGAAGTGAATGTGCACCCTGCAAAAAACTGGGAAGAGCTTGTACATAATACGTTCACGCTTTATGAGGAAGCAAAAAAATCACGTTTAGGTACCGAAAAATTCATGCTTGACGGCAAGCATACAGGAACTGGTGGCGGTAATCATGTGACTTTAGGTGGCGTTTCTCCTGCCGACAGTCCACTATTGCGTAAACCGAGTTTGTTACGCAGTTTATTAACGTTTTGGCAACATCATCCCGGACTTTCATATTTATTTTCTGGAGCATTTGTCGGTGCTACAAGTCAAGCACCAAGAATTGATGAAGCGCGTATGGAAAACCTTTACGAACTCGAGATTGCTTTCAACCAAATACCAAAAGATGGCGAAGTACCATTTTGGTTAACAGATAGGTTATTTAGACATTTATTAACCGATTTAACAGGAAACACGCACCGTGCAGAATTCTGTATCGATAAATTATACTCACCAGATTCATCCTCAGGGCGATTAGGTATCCTAGAATTGCGCGCATTTGATATGCCTCCTCATCCGCAAATGAGTCTCATGCAAAATCTATTAGTAAGAACTTTAGTGGCTTGGTTTTGGAAAAAACCATACGAACATAATTTAGTACGTTGGGGAACAGAATTGCATGATAAGTTTTTAATTGAACACTTCGTAAGAGAAGATATTAAAGATATTGTGTTGCAATTAAATAAAGCCGGTTACAATTTTAAAGAAGATTGGTTTAATCCGTTTTTTGAATTTAGATTCCCGCTTCATGGTATGGTAGAAATAAACAATATTCATCTAGAATTGCGTGCTGGCATTGAGCCTTGGAATGTTTTAGGAGAAGAAATGACTGGTGGAGGAACAGCACGATATGTCGATTCATCGGTAGAACGTGTCCAGGTTAAAGTGTCTAATTTTAATAGTGATAGATATGTTTTAACTTGTAACGGTTTAAAAGTTAATCTTAACAAAACACCAGTTAAAGAAGAATTCGTGGCAGGTATTCGATATAAAGCATGGAATCCATATTCGGCCTTGCATCCAACAATTGAAGTCGATACGCCCCTAGTTTTTGACATTGTTGATACCTGGAACAGACGTTCTATTGGTGGCTGTACTTATTTTGTGGCTCATCCTGGTGGCAGAAGTTATGAAACATATCCTGTGAATAGTTACGAAGCGGAATCAAGACGCATTAATCGCTTTTGGGAATTTGGACATTCGCAAGGTGAGGTAGAAACGGTCGAAGAGATTAATCAAGATACAAACAGATCGAATAAAAACGTCACAGAAAAGGACGCTTCAAAAAAATTCAGATATAAAGAATTACCTGTGAATTTTGAGTTTCCAAACACGCTTGATTTAAGAAAAAAATAAGTAAGGTTCGTATATGACAACCCATTCAAATATATTATTCCAAAATTATTTTTCAGATTTCAAAAATTATGATGAAGTCCTGAAATCTAACATGTCTATTAATCCAAATTGGGAAACATTACTTAACAATCTTACCGAAATGGGCCATGACACATTAATCTCAAAGCAAAGAGAGATTGATTGGCTTATGGACGAAAATGGCGTCACCTATAACGTTTATAATGATCCTAAAGGTCTTAATCGCCCATGGAATTTAAATATTGTCCCTTTTATTATTCATCAAAAAGAATGGGAAACCGTTGAAAAAGGTATCAAGCAACGTGCTGAAATTCTAAACTTAGTTTTAAAAGATATTTACGGCAAAAGAGAACTTATTAAAAAAGGTATTATTCCGCAGGAAGTCATCTTTGCGCATCGTGGATTTTTAAGACAATGTGATCAAATCCAATATAAAACCACGAAAAACTTATTAATATATTCTGCAGATTTAGCACGTGGACCCGATGGCCGCATGTGGGTTGTAAACGACCGTACTCAAGCGCCTTCTGGTATGGGATATGCGTTAGAAAACCGCTATTCGATTAGTAAAGTATTTCCGGGTATTTTCAAAGATATTAACGTAAAACAGCCGTCCAGTTTTTTTTATGATTTTAACCAAATGCTTGTTGAGTCAGCACCACAAAACAAGGAAAATCCTAACATTGTAATACTAACTCCCGGGCCACATAATGAAACGTATTTTGAGCATTCGTATATGTCTTCTTTTTTAGGGTATCCTCTAGTGACAGGAAATGATTTAGTAGTGCGTAGTGGTAAGGTTTGGATGAAATCGTTAAAAGAACTCAAACAAGTTGATGTTATTTTAAGACGTGTGGACGATGTTTTTATGGATCCCTTAGAGCTACGAGAAGATTCTTATTTAGGTGTGGCTGGATTGCTGGATGTAATCAGGAGGCAAAATGTTTGTATTGTTAACCCCATAGGAAGTGGTATTTTAGAAAATTCGGGATTAATTCCGTTTATGAATAATATCTCCAAATACTTCTTAAATGAAGATTTAATTTTACCACAAATAGCCTCTTGGTGGTGCGGACAAAAAAAAGAACGAAATTATGTACTACAAAACCTGTCTAATTTAGTGGTAAAACGGATAGACAGATCGAACAGAGAAAGCATCTTTTTCTGTGAATTTTTAGATAGTAAGGCTTTAGAGTCTTTGAAAAGCGAAATAATTTCAAGTCCGTACGGATTTGTAGCTCAAGAAAAAATATCATTCTCAACAGCACCCGATTTTGTAAACGGTAACCTAGAACCCAGAAAAGTCATGTGCCGTACATTTGCAATTGCCGAAAATGATAGCTATAGCATTATGCCTGGTGGTTTAGTTAGAGTTGCTGCAGAGAGAGAAAATTTATTTGTATCGAATCAACGTGGCGGTGTAAGTAAAGATTTTTGGGTTTCAACTGATGAGAAACAAACCAATATGCAAAACTATGCCTGGGATAATTCGTTTAAAATACGCATTGCAGATATTAATGATTTACCAAGTAATACCGCACAAAATTTATTTTGGTCTGGTCGTTATTTAGGAAGAGCGCTTGTCACTGCTAGGTTTTTAAGAACCGTGCTTAACCGAATGGGAAGCGAGCAATATAATGAGGATACCTCAAGTTCAGAAAGTTTGAAATTTTTATGTCAGTCGCTTACGCATATTACCTATACCTTTCCCGGGTTTGTGGGAAAAGGAAGTGACGCCCTTTTAAAAAATCCTTTAGAAGAAATTTTGCCCCTCATGTTTGACCAAAACAGAATGGGTAGTTTTGCACAAACCATGGCAAGTTTTAATAATTCTTACTACTCATTACGAAACTTGTGGTCTAAAGATATGTGGCGAGTATTTGATGGTATTCAAAAATTATGGTTAAAATTTGAAGATGACGATAATTACTGCATTTCGGCACTCACAAAATTACTTGATAGAATTATCACCAGACTCATAGCGTTTATGAGTTTAATTGAAGAAAGCATTTTAGTTCAGCAAGGATTATTGCTTTATTTTATTGGTTTGCAAACAGAGCAAGCTGTTATGAATGTATCTAAATGCAGATCGCTACTCGTTTTCAATCATCACGAGCAATTGCAGTATGATATTTTAGAATCATTACTAACAAGCCATGAAAGTTTAAATATTTACAGATATAGTTATCGTTCGTATTTAAGTGTTGAAAATGTGATTCAACTCATATTATTACACAGTGATTATCCAAAATCATTAACCTACCAACTAAGAAGAATTCAAAAGGATGTTGACAGTTTGCCACATTCGAAATCAAGTGACAGTATATCTCAGTGTCAAAAATTGATTTCAGAAGCCAATAAAAAAATACAAGATTTAGATATTCAAAACCTCTTAGAATTAAATCAAGATAAGAGTTTAAGACAAAATCTTGATGACAGTCTTTCAGAATTAAGTGATTTGCTTCATGATATGTCGTTATCGATTTCAGATACTTATTTTAACCATTCGCATCAACAAACCCAGTTAGTTAATCAAAATTTTCCTTTATAATGGTTTTTAAAGTTTCTCATACAACCTCTTATAAATATGATAGCGGTGTAACCTTTTGTCATAATATAGCCACTTTAAAACCTAAAACTATCATTGGTCAAACCCTTTTAGATTATAGCTTAGATATTAGCCCTATTCCAACTGAAATTTCAGAAAAAATTGATTTTTTTGGGAATGTAGTAACGCGTTTTTCTGTGCAGCAGTTTCATAAAGAACTTAAGGTTACCGCCACTAGTAAGGTTTTAAGAGATTTCACATTACAGCCAAATATCTATCAATCTATTGAAGGACAAAAAATCACTTTAGAGCAAGCACTTTTAGAATTAAATAGCATAGAACCTGATATTTTAGAAGTATCACAATTTATATTAGAATCTATCCTGATTGCTAAAATCACACAAGAGATAAAGGCTTATGCAAGCGTGTCGTTTAAACCAGATCGTCCCATTTTTGAAGCAGCTTATGAATTAATGCAACGTATTTATACGGATTTTGAATTCGATCCAGAATTTACAAACGTGGCTACCCCTATTCATGTTGTGATGAAGGAGAAAAAAGGGGTTTGTCAAGACTTTGCTCAAATCGCCATTGCTTGTTTACGTTCGGTTGGGCTGCCTGGCAGATATATAAGTGGGTATATTGAAACCTTGCCTCCTCCAGGAAAAGAAAAATTGGTTGGTGCCGATGCCTCTCATGCTTGGTTTTCTTTGTATATCCCAAAATTTGGTTGGGTAGATTTTGACCCTACCAACAACCAATTACCAAAAGACCAGCATATTACGGTGTCTTGGGGTAGAGATTATTATGATGTCCCACCACTAAAAGGTGTAATTTATAGTACGGGTAAAAATAAAATGAAAGTTTCTGTTGATATCAGGCCATCGGTTTAATTTTTGCTAATTAAAGGAAATTTAACACTTATACCTGTCTGAAAATCGGGTGCATTATTAACAAGAAAATCTTCCTTAAAATAGAGCGTTATATTGTATTTTGGTTGTCCGTAAGTATATAAAAAAGTCCAAGATGAAAGTGCTTTGTACAAGGTTTCTAAACCGTGTTGCCAGCCACCATTAATTTCAGCCCATTTTCCAATTAATCTGTAATAGTCAGCTTCTTTCTGTTTATTAAATCTCGATTGTATTTGATAATAAACTCCAAAAGAACTATAATTATTTTTTTTTGTGAATTTTGTAAATTCCAGTTCACTATCAATACCCGCTATATAAGGGTTGTTTCCCAAATCAATAACCTCATCGAAATTGATTATGTTTTTTCTTAATATACTACTTCCAATACCTATATGAAACTCATTATTATTTTTAAAAACAATTTTTTTTATTCCGTTAATTGAAACGCCCAAATCCGCTGATTGGTTGAACTTTGATGTATTTATTCCGAGGTGAGTTCCTAGATTAAAGTATATTTTTTTTTGATTTATAAATGTTGAGTAATAAAAGTAGTTAAATTCAAAACCACTAATGATAAAATCATTTTGATGAAGTTCTAGGACTTTTCCATATCTGTCAGCATATTTAAAATTAACCTGATTTAAACCATAATAGCGTCTTCCATAAGGGTCTTCACCTCCAACTATATTTGAGTGAGTCCATTCAATAGATTCATCACTTGTAAATAATGAAAAAGGGTATTTGCCTTTAGTAATAAAATGAGAACGTAAGGAAACCTCTATTTCATTTTGATTATTGATAGGAATACTTAGATTAAATCTAAATTCCTTAATCACTGCATCTATAATAATATTCATATAATCTGCAGGTGTTGCTTCTTGATCTATGAAATTAAAATTTCTATAATACCAAATAAGCTGGCTTTGTTCTTTTTGAACAACAGGATCTTTTGGGATATAGCCTTCAACAAATGGATGAAATGTATTACCGCTCGCATAATTAAAGCTAAACATAGAATTATAATAAGGTAATATTTTAAAATTTGAATTTATTCTTGAAGTAAATATACCGAAATGATGTAAGGCTAAGACACTTGGCTTGTCCATACCATTTTTAAAAAATATACTATCTCGTTGCTGTGCAAAAGCGGCAAAGCTGAAAAAAAAGATAATTATAAAAATGGCTTTTTTAAACATAAATTAAAAAGATATAATATATATCATTATAAAAATGATTAGAGATTATGTTTAAATGTATAAGATTTAATTCAAAGCATATATAAACTATTTCAAATTATTATAGTTAAACAAAAATCTTCAAAAAAAGTCCCTTATTTAAGAAATAAATGTAACTAATTTTTTTTTTGACCAATAGAACCTGTTTCTCTCGGTATTAATTGATACACAAAATCTGGTTTTAAACCTGATTCTTTTCTATGGGAAACATATAAAATAGCGGTCTTGGTTTCTTTAGCAATTTTATTGATAAGTTCAGCAAATATTTTGGCATCGGTATCGTCTAAACCATTAGTAGGTTCGTCTAAAATAAGTAAAGGCGGATGTTTTATCATAGCTCTGGCTATCAAAACCAAGGTTTGATGACCTGTTGTTAAGGATAAAAAGCTTTTTTTTCGAATATTAAACATACCCAAAACATCCAACCATTGATGTACAATTTTAATTTGCTGATTAGTTGGTGATTTATAAAGACCTATGGTATCAAAAAAACCCGAAGCAATCATGTTCCCAATAGCATCTAAACGTTTAAAACCTCTTAACATATCTGATGAGAAATAACCTATCTTCCTTTTGATGTCCCAAACGCTCTCACCACTCCCCTTTTTAACTCCAAATAGGGTTATATCTTGTCCGTAGGCTTTCGGATTATCACCCGTAATAAGTGATAAAATGGTACTTTTTCCAGAACCATTTGGCCCCATTAACTGCCAGAATTCACCCGAATTAATTTCCCAACAAATATCATTAATAATTGGTCTTTCATAATAAGCAACCGAAACACGATTAAATTTAACCAAAGGATTCATTTCTGAAGTTATTGGATTGTCAGACTGGGGTAAATCGTTTACAAAACTGACATTCTCATTAGTTATTGGTTTTTTAAAAAATACAAGAGTATCATTCTTTAATTGATAAACATCATCTATAAAACTTAGAATATCGTCTATTCGAGTCGTAATTTGAACAATAGTTATATGCTTACTTAATTCTGATAAGATTTGCAGAATGTGTTCCTGTGAAATCATATCTAGATTACCAAAAACATTGTCAATAATAATATAGTCAGGGTTGTTTGAAATAATATGGTGTAATAAAGCTTTTTTTCGTTCGCCGTCGGATGAATTTTGTAAACTGTTTTTTGTTTCAGTTATTACATCAAAACGTCCGTGACGTCGTTCCTCATCTATAAACTTATTTAAAGTAACTTCTGAAAAAACAGCACCATTTAAATCTAAAAACGCACTATTGAAATCACCATATATAATCCGTTCTATTAATTCAACTTTATTGTCCTTATTGGAAATATATATGGCAAAATGATGATTCAAATGCTTAGTTTTTAAAAATGAAATTGTACATAAAAATAAAAAACCTTTATACGATATAAATGTATAAAGGTTTTTTAGTATTTATTTAAAAGAATGGTAGTCTTTTAGGCTTTTTTAGTATGAAAAGACACCAAACCTTCAATAGGTCGGCGCTCAAAATTACCAACCTTAAATCCCATTTCTTCTGCTACCTCGGTAATCTCTTTTTGAGAAAAATAAGCAATAGATCCAGCAAAATGTACAGGAACTGTTTTTAATTCTTCTTTATATTGCATAATCATATTAGTTGCAAATAATCGAATACCTTTTTTTATAAGTTCGATGGTATAAGGAGAATCTTTATGCAAAAACATAAATTCTGCAAAGTTTGCCAAATATGCATTAGGGTTTGGTTGCTTGTAAATATTGTATTTTATATAGTCGGGCTCCATATTAAATTTGCTTCCGAAGGCAACTCTAACATTTTCTGGCATGTGATTAAAGTAAAAATCTCTAATCAATTGACGACCATAGTAATTCCCAGAGGCATCATCCATAATAGAATAGCCTAAAGATATAACACGCTGATGTAGTTTTTCTCCATCAAAATAGCTACAGTTAGAACCTGTACCTAAAATACAAACAACCGCAGCTTCTTTCTCATGATTAATTGTTGAATACACAGCGGCCATAGTATCTTCATTAACTTCAACATGAGCATTTAGAAATATATCGTCAAGAACTTCTTTTAGCATAAGTTTTGGTTTTTCTGTACCGCAACCTGCACCATAAAAATAAACATGTGTTACCACATTTCTACTTTTTTTTAAATCTTCGTTTTTTAAAATTATTTTTCTGAGTTTCTTCTCAGACAAAATGGCTGGATTAAGCCCTTTAGTACGAATTTTTTCTGAAAGTTTATTTCCATTACTGTCTACGGCTATCCAATCAGATTTTGTAGAGCCACTATCAACTATTAAGATCATAAGCTATAAGCTAAAAAAACCACAGAATTATTCTAAAAATATAATTCTGTGGTTTAAAATTAATATTATAATGTACCGATATGAGTTGCTAAATCAACTAATTTAGTTGAGTAACCAAACTCATTATCATACCAAGAAACTAATTTAAAGAAATTATCGTTTAAAGCAATACTAGCTTCTGAATCAAAAACACTTGTTAAAGGTTCTGAAACAAAATCCTGAGAAACAACTGCTTCATCAGTATATCCTAAAACTCCTTTTAATTCATTTTCAGAAGCTTTCTTTAAAGCTGCTTTCACTTCAGCCCAAGAAGCAGATTTTTCTGTTCTTACAGTTAAATCTACAACAGACACATCTGGAGTTGGAACTCTAAAAGCCATACCAGTTAATTTTCCATTTAATTCTGGAATTACTTTTCCAACTGCTTTCGCAGCACCTGTTGAAGAAGGTATGATATTAGCTAAAGCACTTCTACCACCTCTCCAGTCTTTTTTAGATGGACCATCAACAGTTAATTGAGTCGCAGTTGTAGCGTGTACGGTTGTCATTAACCCTTCAACAATTCCAAAGTTATCGTTAATAACTTTAGCTAAAGGCGCTAAACAGTTTGTTGTACAAGATGCATTAGAAACAATTGTATGACTTGCATTAATTTCTTTATGATTTACACCCATTACAAACATAGGAGCATCTGCGGATGGTGCAGATATAGCAACTTTTTTAGCACCGGCTGTAATATGCTTTTGAGCACCTTCTAATGATGTGAAGATACCTGTACAATCTAAAACAACTTCAGCACCAACAGCATCCCATTTTAAATCTTCCGGGTTACGTTCTGCCGTAATTCTAATTTCTTTTCCGTTAACTACTAAGTTTCCATTTTTTACTTCAACGGTTCCATTAAATCTTCCGTGAACCGAATCAAATTTTAATAAATAAGCCAAATGTTCTACATCTAACAAATCATTAATTCCTACTATTTCAACATTTGGTCTTTCAGAGGCTACTCTAAAGGCAATTCTACCAATTCTACCAAATCCGTTAATACCTAATTTTAATTTTGACATTTTATTTATATTAAGATGTTAAGTTATGTGGCCATTATCTCAGACACACGCAATAATTCCAAATTTATTTTTGATTTACCTTTTATAGCTCTTTTTAATGGTGTTAATACCATTTCATTATTTATAAAACCAACCATATAATTAGTTTTCCCAGCCATTAATGATTCAACAGCTTTTACTCCCATTCTACTGGCTAGCACGCGATCAAAACACGACGGTGCTCCACCACGCTGCATATGACCCAAAACCGATACTCTCACATCATAATTGTCCAAATGCTCATCTACATAGTCCTTCAATTCAAAGACACTTTTACCAATTTTATCTCCTTCGGCGACAATTACAATACTTGATGATTTTCCGGATTCTCGACTTTTTCTTAAAGAATCAACTAATCTATCTAATCCTAAATCTTCTTCCGGTATTAATATTTCCTCAGCTCCAGCTCCTACACCAACATTAAGAGCAATATGACCCGCATCTCGCCCCATAACTTCAATAAAAAACAATCTATTATGCGAACTTGCTGTATCTCTAATTTTATCAATAGCTTCAACGACTGTATTTAAAGCAGTATCGAAGCCCAAGGTAGATGATGTTCCAAAAATATCATTATCAATAGTTCCGGGTATTCCAATTACAGGGAAGTCAAATTCTTGATTAAATATCATTCCACCTGTGAATGTACCATCACCACCAATCAGCACAAGAGCATCAATATTAGCCTTTTTTACTTGTTCATAAGCTTGTTTTCTACCTTCTACGGTTCTAAATTCCTTAGATCTGGCTGATTTTAAAATAGTTCCGCCTCTGTTAACAATATCTTTAACACTTCTGGCTGACATTTCTTCAAAATCACCATCCATCAAACCTTCATACCCTCGGTAAACCCCAACACATTCAATCTTGTGATAAGCACATGTTCTAACGACAGACCTAATTGCAGCATTCATACCTGGAGCATCTCCTCCAGAAGTTAAAACACCTATTTTCTTTATTGTTTTTGACATTTAAAATTTAATTATTAAGTAAAATTACTAAACAAAAATTAGATTATTAAGTGCATTCTAGTTTTTTTACACAACTATCAAAACTACAACGTTTTAGTTAATAAAAAAGAAGTTTTTTTGTTGAATTATCATTTAAGATAGGCTAAAATTATTAATTCCCTTTTTTTGGAGAGTTTTTGAAGCTAACGAAATCTGGCGTTGAACTATCTAATTCATCTTCTGATTTTTCTTCTGTCTTTTTTGCTTCTTTTTTTGAATTCACAAAAAGTTTTTGAATTAATTCTTTGAATGTATCAAAATCAACATTATAAGAAATTCCTGCTCCTTGTGTATAACCAATGTCTTCTCCAAAATTTCTAATACTATTTTCTCTATTAAAAACTTTGGCTCTTAAGGTTCCTTCTTCGTTTAACAAAAATTCAATTTGAACATCACCAGCGATTACTGTTTGTGTTTCACCCCCAATGGGAACTCCTACTTTTCCATTTATAAGAACACGGTCACTAATTTGAGTTTGTAATGTAAGGTCAAACCGATCATCAGTTTTGTAATCTGGCCTGTTCTCACCTACTTCATAATTGACACCTACGTTAAATTTACTATCGTCACTTGTAAAAATACTATTTACAATTCCATTAAGTCGTTCGGCAATAGTACCAGAAAAATTAAGTTCACTTAAACCCCTTGAAAAAGCACCGGTTGACAGTAAATATAATGCTTGATTTTGCCTATCATCAGTAGATTCCAATCTATATTGTAACTCAGATTTAACAGTTGAGTTTACATTTGGAAATTCAAATTCAAAAGTAGGCTGTGGTTGCTCTAATTCTCCTGTAAGGTTAATATTTAATTCTACAGGAATACTTCTATTTATTGGATTATCCAGTAATGGTGAAGGATTCGCTTGTGTTTTATAAATGGCTAACATATTTATACGTGCTTTTAAAGGATCGCCGTCCCATGCCAATGTTCCACCAGGTTGTACAAGAAATTTCTTAGATATGACGCCCCCATAAGCAAAATTATAAACCCCTTCAAATACTGAAAAATCTCCATATATATTAAACTTACCATTGGTATTTATCTCAACCAGCATACCACCACGTCCTCTACCTTTAAGCCCATGACCCGTGTCTTTATTTATTATAATTTCAATCTCTGCATCTTCGGTAATGTCCAAATCAAAAGCAAGTTCTAAACCTCTAATTTCTTGAAATTTAAAGTCAACACCATTTTGTCTTGCTCGCTTTTCTTCAGGACTTAAAAAATGAATGTATGAATTATCACCAAAAGACTCAGTATCACTTAATGGTATTTTAAATACGGTTCCTGATTTTGTTTCACCAATAACACTAATTACAAGCTGATTTGCGGGACCTTTTATTGATGCTCTTCCGCCAACAAAACCGGTGCCAAAATAAAGTGCGTCTTCACTTTCAGTAGTGTTTAAGACGAGCATGCGTTGTGTAATTAAATCAAAGTCAAGACTCCAATCTGACAAGTTTACATGGCTTAAGGCGCCACTTAATTGCCCTTTAGAATTAAATTTAGTATCTGTTAGTTGTAATTTATTAAAAATAAAGCTCTGCTCTTTTAGGGCTATGTTAGTATTATCTGCAATATCATAATCTACATTGAGATAGGGAATTGTAAATCCCGCATTATTGGCTGTTAATTCTCCATTTATTCGGGGCTTCTTTAAATTCCCTACAACATTTGTTTTGCCAGATACCGTTCCTCTGATATTGCTTAAGACATCTTGTAATAAGGGGTTTAAAGGTTGTAAATTGAATGAATCAAAAGTAAGATCAACATCTATGTTTGATTGACTGTTAGACACACTTATATTACCAATAGCACTAAATGATTTCGAAATATCATTTTTAATGGTAACATCAACTAAATAGTTTGTTAAATTTTCGTTACCTTCAATATTAGCATTAAATGAACCAAATGAAAAATCATTTACTTTAAAATCATCAATAGTAACGGTTGTATTTGGTAAATAACTTCCGTTTTTTTGAAGAATATCTAACTTACCATTAACATTACCGGCTAAGGTTAAACTATCAATATCTGGTGTGATTTTATCTAAATCAACATCTTTAAAATCCAGATGAATATCCTTTTGAGTGGAATCTTTTAAAAAGCCAGAAAGCCTTATCTCTTCATTTTTATGATTAATTCTAAATTTATCAATATCAAAAGAAGTTAAATCTTTACTAAAAGAAATTTTATTAAAATTATCTTTTTGCTCATTAATAAACCATATGTTATCTTTTATGGTAACATCAGACTTTTTAAAACCAATAACCGATTTATTTTCCTCATTAATTGTATGGTAGAAACTTAAGTTAAAAATATCTTTATTTTTTTTACCGCCATTAAATTCTGAACGCATAAACAAGGTGTCATTTAGCGTCACATTAATAAGGTTAAATTTTGATACATCATAGTATTTGGTTTTAATACTATCAATCTCAATATAGGTATTAAACAGTGGATTATCATTATCAACTTGTAACTCAAGCCTATTTGCAAAATAATCTTGATATTTTATTTCTGGAGATTTGAAGGTGAGTTTAAATCCTTTCTCATTACTTCTTACCTGACCCCTTATAAACGTATTCTTCCCTAGTTCAATTTCAGGATAAAAGACCTCTATTATTTTATTATATATTTTAAAATTGAAGTTGATTGATTGATTTTCCTTCACGTCATATGGAATGTAATTCGTATAAATACTTCCTACAGAATTTTCAAATAATTTAGAAATATCCTTAAAAACAAATTCACCACTTAATGTGCCTTCAATAATATCTGGAGAATTAATTTCAATGAATCTTGTTTTTTCTTCAAATCGTGAAGAGACAGCAAACTCATTAAAGTAGTAGGTATCGATTTGATTTTTATAGGAGGTATTTCTGAATACGACTTGACCATAAGCATCATCAAAGTTACTAGCATTCATATTCATTCTAACCTGACTCTTAAAAATTGAAGTACTATCTTTCTTTACAAAGTTTAAAGCTCTAAGGTTTGCATAATACACATTGGCTTCAAAATCATATTTTTTGATGTTTTCAGAAAAATCTACGAGACCGCTAAAATTAAAATTCAGATTATTATCATTAACTATAAGGTTGCCATCAAAAATTTTGTTTTTGATGTTACCAGCAACCTTAATATTCTGATAATTATAATTATTGTATTCGAGTTCGAAGACGTCACCTTGAACCTGTGTATTTACGGTTTCTGCAACAAACCCATTTCCATCTACATCAACGTTTAATGATACCTCGCCAAAATTTGAATCTTCAATAAACGTTCCTAAATCAAAATCTTTAAAAATAATGTTCCCTTTATAAGACGCATTATCAATATTATTAACTCTAGTCATCTTTAAATCAGAATCAACAAAACCTAATTCTGTTTCTATGTTTACATTCGCTAAAATGCTTGATGTTGTTACTTCAGATTGACCTACTAAGGTAAATTTTCCTAATCTATCAAACGATGATGGTATGGATGCCCCTAAAACATTAGGTAGTAATGCTTTTAAATCTTTATAGGTTGATGTTAAATTGCTGAATTTAGCCAGCATATAAAAATTATTTTCTTGCTTGTTTAATAAATTTTTAAAATTAAAATCTCCGATAATTCGAGATTTTGTACTGGTGTTTAAATATAAATTATCGGCATGTAAATCATTAAGTGTCCCTGATAATTCTACATTAAACCTGGCATATTGATTTTCTCCAAATTCATTGTAAAACGTATTTAACTCATTAAGCAGAATGTTGGATTCTGTAAACTTTGCGGTAAGTTGAACTTTATCCTCAAAAAATTTCAAATCCTCTCTATCATAAGAAAACTTTAAATCACCTTTTAAAATCGAGTTTGTTGTTTTAATTTCAAGATTGGCAAAAGTCATATCCTCGGGAGTATAATTGAAATCTGTCATCATATTTTTTAAAACAACCCCTCTACTATCCCTAAGGGCAAGCGTATTTATTCTAGCACTAACATCACTGCCGTTAATTAAAAAGTTGGTAGCATTAATGTTCAAATCTTCAAAATGAAGCACCTTTTCATGTTCCTTATTTTCGTCTGATAATTTAAAAATCCCATTATAAATAGAAACATCACTTGATGACATGAGAAAACCACTTTTTTCTTTTCTAGGATTATCATCTTCAAACCTAGCAACAAAAATATCTAGATTGGTATCACTAGCGCCACTATATCGTTTAATATTAAATAATAATCCGTAAATATCTATATTGCCAAATACCAATTTTCCATTAATAACATTTCTGAAATTAAGAATGGACGTATTCAATTCTGTAATACTAATTAATGTGTCTTGTTTATAATCTTCAACATAAATGTTTTTAAGTTCAACATCACCATTAAATTGCAAACCTACTTTATCAATATTAATATTAGTTCCAAAATCATCATTAAGCCAATTAGTAAGATAATTACCAATTCTTGTTTGAACAGCAGGAATAGATAAAACCAACACCAAAATGATGAACAACAATAGCAAGATACCAGCTATTTTGGATAATATTTTTAGAAACTTTTTGATACTTGTTAAAGTTATGATTTTATTGAGAATGAATTACATTTGCATATACGAACAATTGAAAGTCACAGATTTCTAATTGTTTTCAAAATTAACAATTATTGTGCCTAATTCTTATTAATGACCAAACAAAATATTTATATACTTGGAATCGAATCTTCATGTGATGATACAGCTGCTTCTGTGATATATAATGGAAAGATTTTAAGTAATGTTGTAGCCAACCAAAAAATCCATGAAGAGTTTGGTGGCGTTGTGCCAGAATTGGCCTCTAGAGCCCATCAACAAAATATTGTTCCTGTGGTAACACAAGCAATTGCAAAGGCAAAAATTAACAAAGAGCAGCTGAATGCCGTCGCCTTTACGAGGGGACCGGGTTTAATGGGATCACTTTTAGTGGGAACCTCATTTGCAAAATCTTTGGCATTTGGGTTGAATATACCATTAATTGATGTGAATCACATGCAGGCACATATCTTAGCTCATTTTATAGATGAAGAAGGATTTAATAAACCTCCCTTTCCTTTTTTAGCAATGACCATTTCTGGAGGACATACTCAAATAGTAAAAGTAAATCACTATTTTGATATGCAAGTTATAGGGGAAACTATTGATGATGCTGTAGGAGAAGCTTTTGATAAAAGTGGAAAAATACTTGGCTTAGGTTATCCTGCAGGTCCTGAAATTGATAAGCTTGCTAAATTTGGAAATCCTAAAGCCTTTAAGTTTACAAAACCTAAAGTTGATGGTTTAAATTTTAGCTTTTCAGGACTTAAAACAGCTATTTTATATTTTATTCAAAAGGAAACAAAAGTAAATCCCAACTTTATTGCTGAAAATTTAAATGATATTTGTGCCTCTATCCAATTTACAATTATTGGTATTTTAATTGATAAATTAAAACTGGCTTCAAAAACTACTGGCATTAAACATATTGCTATTGGTGGCGGAGTTTCTGCTAATTCCGGGATAAGGCAGGCCTTAAAAGATGGTGAGCAAAAATTTGGATGGACCACTTATGTGCCGAAATTTGAATTCACTACCGATAACGCTGCTATGATTGCTATTGTAGGGTATTTAAAATATTTAGAAGATGATTTTTCAGAACAAAATATAACGGCTTCGGCTAGGCTAAAGATTTAAATTAATGCAACTTTTCTACAATCCAGACATTACAGAACAGACCAAACAATTTTCTTTTGATAAAGAAGAAAGCAAGCATATTTTAAAAGTGTTGCGTAAAACAACTGGAGACCATTTATATATTACGAACGGCAAGGGTTGGTTGTTTACTGCTGAAATTGCCATTGCTGATATGAAAAATTGTTTGGTTACTATCACTAACAAAGAATTAAAACAGAAACAACAATATAGCCTTCATTTGGCAGTAGCACCAACTAAAATGAATGATCGCTATGAATGGTTTCTTGAAAAAGCTACTGAAATAGGGATAGACAGTATAACACCTCTTATATGCGAACAGAGCGAACGTAAAGTGATAAAAACAGATCGGTTTGAGAAAATCATTCAGTCTGCCATGAAGCAATCCCTTAACTGCTATCTTCCTAAACTAAACCATGCCATTTCCTTTAAGGAATATATAAATCAAACTTTTAAAGGGAAACTATTTATAGCACATTGTGAAGAAACTGATAAAAAATCTTTAAAACAAGAATTAAGACCTAAACAAGAGGTTACCATTTTAATTGGTCCTGAAGGCGATTTTAGTGTTAAAGAAATTGAAATGGCTATATTGCAGGGTTTTATTCCAGTAACTTTGGGGGAAACCAGATTAAGAACTGAAACTGCAGCTATAATAGCTTGCCATAGTGTCGCTTTTATTAATCAAGAATAGCAATAAATGAAACTATTTTATTCCGTTTTATTCCTAACCCTATATTCTTTAACGTTGCATGCTCAAGGCATCGCTTTGCTTAAATATAAAGGTGGTGGTGACTGGTATGCCAATCCTACTTCTTTACCCAATTTAATTACTTTTTGTAATAATAATATTAACACAAAAATTAGTCAAAAACCAGAAACAGTTGACGCAGGTAGTACTGATATTTTCCAGTATCCATTTATACATATGACTGGTCATGGCAATGTGTTTTTTAATCAATACGAAGCCGAAAATCTTAGAAATTATTTAATCTCGGGAGGTTTTTTACATATTGATGATAATTATGGCATGGAACCCTATTTAACTAAAGAATTAAATAAGGTATTTCCTGAACAGGATTTAGTTGAACTTCCAGCAAGCCATCCCATTTTTAATTGTTTTTATAAATTTCCTAACGGCCTACCCAAAATCCATGAACATAATGGAAAGCGGCCACAGGCCTTTGGAATTTTTTATGAAGACAGACTCGTTCTATTATTTACTTTTGAAAGTGATTTGGGAGATGGCTGGGAAGACGAATTGGTACATAATGATCCTTTTGAAGTAAGAGAAAAAGCTTTAAAAATGGGCGCCAATATTGTTAAATATGCTTTTGAAAATTAATAATATTAATCTTATATAATTGCAACTCAATCATTACAGCACAAAGTTTACAAAACGCATCTTTCCAATTACATTAGTGTCTGAAAATGTGACTAATGCCCCTAATATTGGAAGTTTATTTAGAATCGCTGATGCGTTTGGAATTGAAAAGTTAATACTTTGTGGTGATAATATTGCTCTAGGTAGAAAAACTGCCAAAACCTCAAGAGCAACCGAAAAAGTAGTTCATTATGAAATTCAAGAGTCTGCCACTGAAATTGTAAAATCATTAAAAAATAAAGGATACCAAATTATTTCATTAGAAATAACTGCTAATAGTAAATCTGTTCATAACTTTAAATTTTTAAAAAATCAACCAATAGCACTTGTTATTGGAGATGAAAATTTTGGTATTTCAGAAAGCATTTTAAATAGTTCTGATCAAATTGTTCATATTGATATGTATGGCCAAAACAGCAGTATGAATGTGGTTCAAGCTACTAATATTATTTTATACGAAATCACTAAGCAAATTTTGTAATGCATTTTCATATATTTACTAAATGAATTCAAAAACTATAGCAAGTGGTATTTTAAGAGCTATTGGCATCGTCTTCGGAATAGCCTTATTCTTTTATTTTTTATATAAAATACAATCTGTTTTAGTCTATATTTCAATAGCTGTGGTTATTTCTCTAATAGGCAGACCTATTGTACTTTTTTTACAAAATCGATTAAAATTCAGAAATACTATTGCGGTTATTTTTACCATGCTGCTTTTAATTGGGGTTTTTATTGGTTTAGTACTGTTGTTTATTCCATTAATAGTAGAACAAGGGCATAACCTTTCATTATTAGATATTAATAAATTACAAACTAATATTGAAACATTATATCAGCAGATTATCTCCTATTTTAAAATAAGAAATGTCAATATTCAAGAATCATTTGAAAATTATGATTTACTTTCAAAAATAGATTATTCAATTATTCCAAATTTTTTAAATTCTGTTATCAGTAGTCTGGGAAGTTTTAGTATTGGCCTTTTTTCAGTGCTGTTTATTTCGTTTTTCTTTTTAAAAGACAGTCAATTATTTGAAAATGGTGTCTTAATATTTATACCTGAATCAAAAGAATCTTCGTTAACAAATTCTTTCCATAAAATTAAAGATTTACTCTCCAGATATTTTGTTGGACTTATATTTCAAATTCTAATTTTGTTCACAATTTATACAGTAGGTTTACTTATTGTTGGTGTTGAAAATGCGGTAGTCATTGCCTTCTTATGTGCATTACTTAATCTCATCCCTTATGTTGGCCCAATGGTTGGAGGATTCTTAATGCTAACTTTAACGATGACCAGTGCGCTGGGAAATGAAATTAGTAATATTATTTTTTCGAAAATTATTTGGGTTTTAGCCGTTTTTATATTTGGACAACTTGTAGATAATTTTTTTAGTCAGCCTTTTATTTTTTCCAAAAGCGTCAAATCACACCCTTTAGAAATATTTTTGATCATTTTAATTGCCGGCTTACTGTTTGGTATTGTTGGACTCATTGTTGCGGTTCCTGCCTATACTGCTATTAAAGTAATTTTAAAAGAGTTTTTATCTGAAAACCAAATTGTCAAAAAACTAACCAAAGATTTATAATTATTGTTTGAATAAAGCTATTTTAAATACTGAAATACAGAGTTTTATAAATAATAATTTAGACTCAAACATTACTTCAATTTTATTAAAAGGAACTTCTTTCTCATATTTAGATATTAAAGAGATTATTGAGCAAATTGAGGCTAAAAAAAAATGTAAAAACAAATTAGCCACTTGGTTTCAAACTAAAAATATCTACTATCCAAATAAGTTAAACATTGAACAAACCTCATCTGAAGTTACAGCTCAATATAAGTCAAAATTAATTAAAGGAAATTCTTTAATAGATATTACTGGTGGTTTTGGTGTTGATTGCTTATATTTTTCAAAACATTTTAAAAAAATAGTGTATTGTGAGTTAGACAAACATTTATCTGATATTGTCAAGCATAACTACTCTCAATTAGGCATCTTTAATATTGACACTCAAAATATTGATGGTATTCAATTCTTAAAAGAAAACAATAAACCGGTTGATTGGATTTATGCAGACCCGTCAAGACGACATGACAGTAAAGGAAAAGTTTTTTTTTTAAATGATTGCTTGCCTAACATTCCTTCGCAATTAGACACCATTTTCAATTACACAAAGAATGTGATGATTAAAACATCACCTCTCCTTGATTTAACCATAGGAATTAATGAATTAAACTATGTAAAATCAATTCACATTGTCGCCATAAACAATGAAGTAAAGGAAATATTGTGGGTTCTGGAAAAGGATTTTTTGGATGAGATCTCTGTAAAAACAGTAAATATTTTTAAAGAAGAAGTCATTGCTTTTGATTTTTTACTGAATGACGAAAAAAAATACAGCTCAGAGTTTTCACTGCCTCTCACCTATTTATATGAGCCCAACGCGGCTATTTTAAAGGCGGGTGCATTTAATACAATTACCCAGCAATTTGAAGTTTTTAAACTTCATAAAAACTCGCATCTATATACTAGCCAAAAACTGATTGATTTTTCGGGAAGACGATTTAAAATAGAAGACGTCTTACCTTATAATATAAAAGGCTTAAAAAAAGTAGGCTTAAAAAAAGCCAATATTACTACAAGAAATTTTCCTGAAAGTGTTCAACAACTTAGAAAAAAATTGAATATCAAAGATGGTGGTGAAAAGTACTTGTTTTTTACTACAGATAAAGATGACAGCCGTATTGTTATTATCACCTCAAAAGTGTTATAAAAGCAAAGAGGACAAATAACAATATCCTTCCAAAATTGTTACCTGTCCTTTAATAATTGCTATTAACATTAAGTTGCACAAAATTAACTTAATAGTATAAGAAAAAACATGACAAATGTTATCTTTTAAATATTTTATTCGTGCAAAACCAGAAAAGGAATATCGGTATGATAACTAATTTCCTTTATGGTTGGATGGAATAGTATACGCTGAAAATAATTCAAATTTTTTGCAACCATCGTAATTAAATTAACATTTCTTTTCTCCACAAAGGACTGTATAGCAGATTCTAAACTATTATTTATTAAGTGATGAAATTTAAAATTATTATTGGCAAAATAGTCTTCTAAGTATCCTTTATTTATTTGTTGATCTAAATTTAAGGTGCCCCCCTTTTTATTAATATGTAAAATATTTATAGAGGCTTGGTATTGATCTAAAATATCTAATATAGGCTGTAATAATTCAATGGAATAAAAAGATGAAAAATCAGTAGGAAATGCAATTTCTTTTGGCTTAACATATTTAGCATTTTCAGGAACTACCAAAGTTGAACAATGAACCCGTGTCAGGACATCGCCCGTATTACTTCCAACAATAAGTTTTTTTAAACCTGAAGCCCCCTTAGTTCCCATAACAATAATATCTATTTTCTTTTCAGATACATGTTTTCTAATGGAATCTATAAAATAATTATAATCAGTCAGTGTAAAAAACTTATGCTTCTCATTATTTGAAATACTATTTATGCGGTTTATAGCCTCTTTTAATTTGGCATTTGCAGGTTTTATAAAAGCTTCCTCGATTACTTCCTGAGTAGGCATGTATGTTGTTTCTGCAACAACAAGGGTGTTTATAGTATTAACATGTAATAAATAGAAATTACAACATGAATTTTCGAAAAATTTTATGGCATACTCAACGGCGTTCCATGAGTTTTTTGAGAAATCAGTAGGTATTAAAATGTTTTTCATTGACTTGACCCTAATCAAAAACAAAAATATGTTTAGACAGCATCACAAAAAATGATATAAATCATATTAATGTACTTTAAAACAAAACTTAATTTATTTGTTGAAGTTTTTCGATGTCTAAAATCTTAATATTTCTAGCCTCAATTTCTATAAGACCATCCTTCTTAAAACTAGACAGGGTTCTAATCAAAGTCTCTGTTGCAATGCCTGCAACACTTGCTAAGTCATTTCGGGAAATTCTAATTGCTTCCCCCGATTTATTATTTAATTTTTCGGCAAATTTTAATATGGTAGAGGCTGTTTTTTTATTGACGGAACTATAAGCCATGTCAATTAATTGATCTCTTGCTCCAGATAAATTATCTGTTAACAACTGGATTAGTTCAAGCGTTATTTTATGATTATTATCTAATACATCTTTAAGTTCTTGTTTTGAAACACCCACTAACTCAGTATCCTTTATTGCAGTAGCTGACTCTTGATAAGGAATATTTTGAGTAAATGACGTATATCCAAAAAGCTCATCTTCTTGATATAAGTTAGTAGTAAGTTCCTTACCGTCATTATCAAACTTAAAGTTTTTCACCACACCTTTTCTTATAAGGTAGATGTAATTAGAGTTGTTCCCTTCTTCATAAATAATATCTCCTTTTGAATACAAAAATACTTTACCATTATCATCAAAAAAATTTTTTAAATCATTGAGTGTTTTCATTTCGTCATTGAAAACATTTTCTTCTTGAAACACCCCGTTATTCTCCCTTTCTTCATTAAGAATCGCCGCTTTTGCAATTCTACTTTCAATAGCGCTTATTAATTCCTCTTCATTAAATGGTTTTGTAATATAATCATCTGCACCAAGATTCATACCTTTTCTAATATCCTGACGCTCTGTTTTAGCCGATAAGAATATAAATGGTATATACTTAGTAATATCATTTTTTGACAAACTTTCCAAAACACCATAACCATCAAGTTCAGGCATCATAATATCGCATACAATAATACTTGGTAAATACTTTTTAGCAACCTCAACTCCTGCCTTTCCATTTGAGGCCGTTTCAACTTTATAACCTGATAACTCTAAAAGCTCTGCAGTATTCTCTCTTAAAACTATATCGTCTTCTATTAGTAATATTTTTTTCATTTTATAGCTTTGTTTGGAATGGTAACATTAAACTTAGTACCCACATTTTCTTGGCTTACAAATTTAATTTTACCTCCTAAATTTTCTAAATGTGTTTTTACAATATTTAATCCAATGCCTGTTCCTTGCGTAAGTAAGGCATTTTCAGCTCTAAAATAGCGATTAAAAATGTTTTTTTGATCTTTTTCAGGAATCCCTATGCCTTCATCTCTAATTATAAAGGTAGTATTCTCATAATCTTGAATCACATCAATGTCTATTGAAGTATTTTCTGGTGAATATTTTAAAGCATTATGCACTAAATTAGATAGCGTCAATTCTACAATTTTTTCATCTTGAAACAAGTACATGTCATCTATATTGTCGGGATAATTAATTCTTTGACCTTCTTTTAGTAACAAATTACAATTATAAACCACTTCATTAATTACCTTACTCAATTTAAAATCCTTATAATTATATTTAATTTTACCTGTTTCAAGTTTATCAATTGATAAAAAGTCATTCAAAATATTATTCAGGTAATGCACTCTATCTGTAATGGTTTTTATGTGTTTATCTCTGTTTTCCTGTTGTTCAGTTAATTTGTATTTTCCAAGTAGCATGGTTGATGTTAAGATGCCACTTAAAGGGGTTTTAAACTCATGAGACACTAATGATAAGAATTTCGTTTTTAACTCATTAAGTTCAATTTCTTTTTTTAATGCTATTTTAGTTTTTAATTCTGCTTCAATTCGCCTTTTATTTTCAGCTTCAAGTCTTGTATTAACAGCTTTTAATTCATCAACTGCATTAATAAGTTCGCGAGTTCTTCTTAAAACCTTTTCTTCTAATTGCAAGTTTAAATCTAATATTTGTTGTTCCTGCTTTTTTCTTATAGAAACATCTATAACCAAGGCCATCACATAAGTTTTGTCATTAAATTTAAAAGGATTTAGCCCTATTTCTAACGGGAAAACACTCATATCTTTTCGCAACCCATTGAGGTCACGTCCAATCCCCATTTTTCTACTTACATTTTGGTGTATAAAACCTTTCACATGTTGCCCATGTCCCGCATGATAGTTTTTTGGAATCAAAATATTAAGTTCCTTACCTAAAAGCTCTTTACTTTCATAGCCAAACATTTGCAAGGCTGAAGCATTAGTTGCCACTATATTTTGAGCCTCGTCAACAACTACAACACCTTCAGAAACTGCCTCAAAAAGTAAATTAAAAACATGCTGATCCTTTTGAAACATTAATAATTGGGTTTAAAATTTAAAAGCCCAAAAATACAAAAAAATATAAACTCATATCACATGATGGTGGTTAACAAATGTTAAATATCAACATAATGATAGCATCCTGTTTTTTAAACTTTAATATAACCAAAATTATATGTTCAGAGTCAAATTCTTTCTGTTTTATCTTAGCATTTAAGTTTAAAGTTAAGTCTAAAACGATTATATTTATAATTTAAACTGAAATAATATGTCTGAAAAAATAGATAATAAAGAATCTTTACAAATTCTTAGCAATAATTACATTGGTCACTTGGCATATATATCAAATGACACGCCTTATATTTTACCTATTACTTATTATTATGACGCCAAAGAGAATACTATCCTGAGTTATTCAAGTGAAGGACATAAAATTAGCGCCATGCGCTTAAATACTGCTGTTTCCATTCAAATTGAAGAAATTGAATCAATAAATAGCTGGAAATCTGTTCTTATAATTGGCGATTTTGAAGAGCTTAAAGGAAGTGAAGCTAAAATGCATTTGCATAATTTTGCACAAAATGTAAAGAATATTATATCCAAAAAAGAAGCAATTCACCACGAGTCAATTAACTCATTTACAAGTAAGCTGGAATCTGATTCTATTCCTATAATCTATCGTATTAACATTCAAGAAATTATAGGTAGAAAAAAACTGCCATAATTTTTTTTACATAAAACTCAACTTTGCATCAAGAATTAAAGCTAATTTCTTTATTGATAGAACATAGTATTTTTCCAAATAAAGCATAAGTTTTCATTTATAATAAAATGCTGACAAAAGTCATATTTATCCTAAATACCATACTGTAAATTTGCATAAAAAATAACAAAAACCATATTAAAATAATTATTGACTAATTAAAAAACTGATGTTTTTTTAATATGTTTTGCAAATTTTATAATTATGAAATCATTCTATCTACGATTACTTTTATTTAGTTTTTCCACCATGATGTTCTCACAAGCTGGACACATAATGCAAGGTATTGGTGCTGTTAATATGTCAATGGGGGGTGCTTCAACCGCACAGCCATTAGATATTTCCGGTGCCATGCAATGGAACCCTGCAACGCTTTCTGTTTTTGACAGCAAAATTTTAAAACTTGACGTCGGATTATTTTCATCTTCACCAGAATTATACTCTTCATTACCAGCCGGAATGCTTGGGCCAGGAGCTCCAGGAGTTAGCGGTATAACTAAAGATGATAGAGGTATCTCTTTAATGCCTGCATTAGCCATGGTTTGGGGTAAAGAAGGAAGTAAACACACTTTTGGAGTTTCTGCTTTTGGTATTAGTGGTTTTGGAGTGACTTTTCCAGAAGAAGCCAATAACCCTTTAAGCCCTGACTTTAATCCAATTGAAAATTCTAATCCAATAAATTACCCTCAAATGGCAAGAGGATTCGGACATATTGAATCTGATTATATGTTATTACAAGTTGGAGCTACTTGGGCTTATCAATTAACAGATAAATTTTCTGTTGGTATTCAACCAACTATTAATTATGCTGCATTAGAGTTAGCACCAAACCCAACGGCTAATCCAACAATAGCTGGATACCCTACAACTGATAAACCAAGTGCCATAGGTTTTGGGGCTCAATTTGGGATGTTTTATGATTCAGGTCATGGTTTAAAATTAGGAGCATCTTATAAAATGCCTCAAACATTTTCTAAATTTAAATTCACTAACACCTATTTAGATAACAGTACTTCTGAAAATGAATTTCAAATGGACTATCCAGGCATATTATCTCTTGGTTTAGGATATTCAGCAGGTGATATTGATTTCGCTTTTGACTTTAGAAGAGTAGATTATAAAAATACTGCAGGTTTTAAGAATACAGGATGGACTCCAAAAGCTTCAGTTGCTGGATTTGGATGGAAAGACATTTCAATCTTATCTGCAGGTCTTCAATATAAAGGAATTAATAAATTACCATTGCGTATAGGATACACATACAGCTCTAACCCAATTCCAGAAGAGGTAACCTTTTTTAATATTCCCGCTACAGCCGTTATTAAAAACGCTTACCAATTTGGCCTAAGTTATATAGTGAATGAAAATTGGAAACTAGATGCTGTTTACCATTATGGAGACAGTGATGGATCAACAGAAGGCCAAATACTTTCTCCTGATATGATTTCTCAAAATAATCCATTAGGAGCTATTCCAGGTTCAAAATTGTCTTATCAAATGACAACCTCCATGATTCAGTTTGGTTTAAGCTATACATTTAATAAATAAGGCAAGCGTTAAAGTGTAAAATAACGTACACTTTTATTATATAATAAAAAAGCCGGAGAATAATTCTCCGGCTTTTTATTGTTTTAAGAATTCAGTTAATCTTATTGAAATATTTTGCCTTATATAGATTAAATGAAATACGACAGTGCATTTATCAAAAGAATCAAAATATATTTTACAAAATTTGACTATATTATATGATAAAAAAATAATCTGACCTCAATTATTATATTCAACCACCAATAGTTATCATACTCCGGTTATTATTATGAAGTTTAGGTTCTTTAAGTTTTTCTAAAGTATCCATGCCACCGCGAGCTTTTAACTTCGCTTGAACTGCTTTTTGAATAATGGGTTCAATCGATTTTCCTGCTCGAAGGGTAGTTAATAAATCCGATTCGGTTGATGAGAACAAACAGTTTTTTAATTGTCCGTTTGCAGTTAACCGCAGTCTGTTACACGTATCGCAAAATGGATTCGTCACTGAACTTATAATGGCAAAACTGCCTCTATATCCTTTTATCTTGTAATTCTTGGCTGTATCGTTAGGTGCATCTTGAAGACGTTGAATGTCACTATCTAAGAAAGACGCATTCACATAAGTCATTACTTCTTTATAAGATACCATTTTACTTAAATCCCATTTATTTCCGTCAAAAGGCATAAATTCAATAAAACGAATAGAAACCGGTAAATCTTTAGTTAAGTGAATAAAATCAATAATCTCATCATCATTCACACCTTTCATTAAAACCGCATTAATCTTTACGTTGAAGCCTTCCTTTACCAAAAGAAAGATGTTTTTATAGACAATATTAAACTCATCTCTCAGAGTAATCTCTTTAAATTTTCTAGAGATTAAAGTATCTAAACTTACATTGATATTATTTACATTATATTTTTTAAGTGTATCAATAAATTTATGAATGATAACTGCATTTGACGTAATAGACAATTCAACAGGTAAGGAAGCTAATTTTTCTAAAACAAAAGGAATATCTTTTCTGATTAATGGTTCTCCTCCTGTTAAACGTATTTTGTTAACGCCGTGTTTTACAAAGGTTTTTGCTATGTCATAAATCTCCTCATAGGTCATGATATGGCTTTTTGGAGTTAATGGTACTCCTTCTGCTGGCATGCAATAGAAACAGCGTAAATTACAACGCTCTACCAAAGAAATTCTTAAATACGTGTGATCCCTTCCGTGTGAATCTTGTAATATGTTTGTTTGATTTATCATTTAATCGTGTCTTGCACCTTTTAATATTCTGAATATATGTAAAACGGACGGAAAAATAGCATCCATGGACTCTTTGGCTCCATTAGTTGAACCTGGTAAGGCTAACACTAAGGTTTTCTTAATGGTTCCTGCAATACTTCGTGATAACATGGAAAATGGTGTTCTATCTTGTCCATAATTACGAATAGCTTCTTCAATCCCAGGAATTCTTCTATCTAATAATGGTATTAATGCTTCTGGCGTTACATCTCTACTTGAAAGACCTGTTCCACCGGTATATATAATTAAATCGATGCCTTGCTCCTGAAATAATTTAGCCTTTTCTTTTATGACAACTGTTTCATCTGGAATAATTACATAATGAGCTATTTTTACATTACAATCTTCTAATTTATCAATAATGGCTTTTCCTGCTTTATCTTCCTTTTGCCCTGCTGAAATAGTATCTGAACAAACAATAACAGCAGCGGTTAAATCTTTTCTGAATTTATCTGTGAAATCTGATTTTCCTCCTTTTTTACTAATCAATTTAATGTGATGTATTTCAATGCCTTTATCAATTGGTTTTAACATATCATACATGTTTAACGCAACCACACTGGCTCCATGCATGGCTTCTACTTCTACACCCGTTTTATAAATAGTCTTAACTGTAAATATTACGGTTATTTCTAAACCATTTATTTCATAATCAACACTAGTAAATTCAATAGGTAACGGATGACAATCTGGCAAAATATCTGGAGTTCTTTTAACCCCTAATAACCCAGCAGCTTTGCTCATAGCAAACACATTGCCTTTAGGCACGGTATCATTTTGTATAGCTAAAATTGTTTCAGGCTTACTCACTTTCACAATTGCCTGAGCTATTGCTGTTCTTAATGTGCTACTTTTATGTGTGATGTCTACCATTTTCTAATTATTATTGCCTAATTATTATTGATTATTTTGTGCTTGCAGTCTTTCTTGAAGCTATAAAGATTGCTGTTAACTCAATAGATTCATTTAATAAATGTTGTATATTCTCTTTTTGAATTAAGTTTTCATCTAATGCAAATTCTAACCAAAAATTTGATTCATCAATTTCTTCAATAACGATACTAATTTTTGCAATAAAACTTGCTTTTGATTGTGCAATGCATGTTGCTCTATAATTAGCTGCTACAGATGTCGAGCATCTAATTAATTGTCCTTTAATATGATTAGAAAGAAATGTATTAGGTAATTCTTGAGTTATTTTAACACAGTTATGAGCAAATATTTTTGTTCTAATTTTTAATTTTTCTTTCATAATAATCAATATTCAATAGCAAATAATCAATTGTTAACTTTCCATTGATGCGAGCCGTCTTCAAAAATTTCTTTCCCAAAAACAGGAACCTTAGCTTTAATTTCTTCGACTATAAATTCTAACGCTTTAAAAACTACCTTTCGTCTTGGTGAGGAAACAAAAACAAACAGGCAAATTTCGCCTGCATGTATTATGCCTAAACTATGATAAATATGCATACATGTAAGTTCGTATTTTTCAAATGCAGCTTCCCTAATTTCATAAAACTTCTTATTAGCCATTTCTTCATTCGCCGTGTATTCAATAGCCTTAATTATCTTGTTATTAATGACATCTGCTCTCACCTGCCCCAGAAATATGTTATGAGCACCAATGGTGGTCTTGGTTTGATGTTTGGCTATGGATTCTCCAATAAATACTGAAGAAATTGCTCCTTGTTTAAAAACATTTTTAGGTTTATTATCACTCATAGATTGCATTATTATTAGATTTATTTATATATCCAATTATTTCAGAAGCCCCTTCTTTAATGCTGTAACAATTTTTTATTTGATGCTTTTTTAAAATGGTTACAGCTGTTTTACTTCTAATACCTGACTGGCAAAAAACAGCTTTTTCCTCATCACGATTTATCAAGTCCAATTGATTTTCCAAGACACTTAAAGGAATTTCTATCACATTAAAATTAATTATTTTTGGCTGCTCATGCCTCTCTCTTACATCAATAAATTGAATATTTGGCCTGTTTAAAAACTCCTCTATTGAAACTTCAATAACTTCAGAACTGCATATATTATTCATTTTTTGATTTTGAAAATTATTTTTATTTAAAATAACACTTTCAATTACAGTTTCATTCCTCTGGATCTTTATGATTTGATTTAGATTGGATAGCGCATCATAATACCGTATTTCTCCTGAAAGAATATTCCCAATTCCTAATACAATTTTTAATAATTCATTTGCCATCATGGTTCCAATTATTCCAGGTAATACCCCTAAAACGCCTACTTCAGAACAATTTGGCACTTCTCCTGTTTTTGGTTTATCAGGAAATGCACATCTATAAGAGGGTCCGTTATTATAATTGAAAACAGCCACCTGACCCTGAAACTTATAAATAGCCCCAAAAACAAGAGGCTTATTAGTAATTACACAGGCATCATTTATAAGATACCGTGTTTCAAAATTATCAGTCCCATCAACAATAATGTCAAATTGATCAAACAATTCAAAAGCATTCTGAAATGTTAATTGTACGGGATATGCAATAATATTAATTGTTTGATTTAAGTCCTGCAATTTAGCTTTCGCTTCGTTAGCTTTATTTTTTCCTAAGGAACTTGTGCCAAATAAAATTTGACGTTGAAGGTTTGATAATTCAACAATATCATAATCAATAATTCCCAGTGTTCCAATACCTGCAGCGGCAAGATATTGCAATAAAGGACAACCCAAGCCACCTGCCCCAACCACCAGAACTTTTGATTTTGATAACTTTTTCTGGCCTTTATGACCTATCTCTGAAAGTATTATATGTCTATTATATCTATCCATTTTAAACATTAACCACCGGAAAAAGGAGGTAATAAAACTATTTCCTTACTCGTTATTTTTGTGTTGACAGATACCAATTCATTATTTTGAGCTACTCGAAATTTTTTATCTTTTAAGTCAGAATATTTAATAAAAAGCATTTCTAATAAATCAGAAATAAGTACGCCAGAAAAGTCAATAATTTCTGCTTCACAATTAGTTACCTCTGTAAGCATTCCAAAATATTTAATCTTTATTTTCATAGACCATTTTTTCTAAATCTTCAGGAGTATTAATATTGGTTACAAATAATTCTAAAGATGGATTTAAAACAATATTTTTTACTTTGCATTGACTCACCGCTACTTGTAATCGCCTTTCATTGTTTTTTAAAAGATCGTAAAATACCTTTTCGCAACGCTTTCTGTACAAGGCTATCAATGGCATAGACTTATTTTTACTCATGGCTTGTACCACATCAAAAGGCTCTTCAAACTCATTTATTAATTTTTTTAAAATTTCAGTCTTAATTAAAGGAATATCTGAACTCAAAACCAGATTATACTCTGTTTTTGATGCCTTTAATCCAGAATATAGGCCTGCTAAAGGGCCAGCCTCTTTAATTAGATCTTCAACACGTTTCAAATTAAACATATCATAATCAGTATTATTTGAAACAAGTAATATTTGAGATACTAAAGGCTTCATGGCAGCAATGCTATATTCAATAAAGCATTTACCATTTAAGTTCAATAATCCTTTATCGGTTCCCATACGTGAGCTTTTTCCACCAGCCAAAATAATACCAGTCATGTCTTTTTTATGTATCATTTTAAGTGAAAAATAATTTAAAACTTGCCATAATAAGTACTAATGCTAAAATATAACGGAGCTTTTGATTGTTTAATTTTTTACTACCGAAATAGCCGCCGAAAACACCACCAACCATAGCTATTGCAACCAAAATATAAGATTCCACACTTAAATTTATTCCAGTACTTAACTGACCAATTAAACCCGAAGCCGAATTTACCCAGATAAATAAGGCCGATACTGCTGCAGCTTCTTTCATCTTACCCCAATGCAGCAGTAAAATTAATGGTGTTAATATAATGCCACCGCCAATTCCAATTAATCCAGAGAAAAAACCAATGATTCCCCCAACTATGAGACCTTGCCAAAGTTTCACCTGTTTTATAGTCTCTCTTTCTTTGCCAAAAACGTTTAGCATTTTTAGAATAGCAAAAACTAATAAAACGGCTAAAACCTTTTTGTAAATTGAGGCATCAATTTCAATCGTTCCACCCAAAAAAGCTAATGGTATAGAACTAATAGCAAATGATATAAATAATTTTTTGTTAAAAAATCCTTCTTTGTAATAATAATAAAAAGAAATACCTGCTACAAATATATTTAACAATAGGGCTGTTGGTTTCATGGTTTCTGGAGCAAAAGAAAACAAAGCCATCAATGCCAAATAACCGCTGGCGCCTCCATGACCCACACTAGAATAAAGAAATGATATAATAGGGAGTATTAAAAAAAATAAATATATGTTATCTAACTCCAGCATCATTTATAAACTTTTCATTTTTTCTAATTGAACATCTAAATAATTCCAGCAATTTTTATTTATTTCTTCAAATACACGTATTAATGATTTACCGTAATCTGTTAACTCAGTACCTCCTCCCCCTTTTCCACCTATACTCATTACAATGACCGGCTGTTTAGATGATTTATTCACGGCATCCAATAAATGCCAGGCTTTTTTATATGAAACTTTCATAAGTTTTGCTGCTTTTGACAAAGATCCTGTCTCATTAATAGCATTCAATAACTGAATCTTTCCCTCACCCAAAAACTCTTCACCATCTAACTCAACCCAAATTCTACTCTTTATTTTATAATTCATATGTTGTTTTTTAAAAGGGAAGTAAAATCACTTCTACCAAATCATTAACCTGAATCTGTTCCATGTTTCCTTTCATGAGTACCAACGCATTAGAAATTGCAAAAGTTTGTAACATGGCAGAACTTTGACCTTCTAAAATAGTGACCTCTCCATTTTTGTAAATTGCTTTTAAGAATTGTGGTCTATCTCCATTTTTTACAAAATTTGATACTGATTTTGCCTTGACAGTAGGCAAACCATCGTTCTTCAAACCAGTTAACCTATGCAAAGCCAAGTAAACATATATATAAAAACAAGTTAATGCAGCTGCGGGATTTCCTGGTAATGCAAATAAAAGGGTGCTCTCGCATTTACCAAAAAATAAAGGTTTTCCCGGTTTTTGATCCACTTTATAGAATACTTCTTCAACCTTTAATTCAGTTAAAGCTTTTCCAACAAAATCATAATCACCTACAGAAATCCCTCCACTAATAATCACTAAATCATGATCATTAATTACATTTTTCAATTTGGAATACGTTTCCTCATAATTATCTTCAATTTTATGAATAGAAATATCTTCAAGACCTAAATTCGATAAGACACTGCGAAGCATTTTAGAGTTACTTTCATAAATTTTACCATAATCCAAATACTCTCCGGGCTCTATAAGTTCATTTCCTGTAGTAATTAATGCGATTGAAGGCTTTTGATAAACAAATACATTAGTTATTCCTAGAGAACTCAGATAGCCTATTGCCGCAGGCGTTAATTTCGTGCCTTTTTTTAAGGCTAAATCTCCTTTTTTTACTTGTTCTCCAACCGCCCTTATATTATATTCTACAGAAATTTGACTA
Source organism: Yeosuana sp. (assembly GCF_057126245.1). Lineage (NCBI taxonomy): Bacteria > Pseudomonadati > Bacteroidota > Flavobacteriia > Flavobacteriales > Flavobacteriaceae > Yeosuana > Yeosuana sp. Next base: position 124,681 of record NZ_DBNGMQ010000006.1, read on the forward strand.
TTGATAGTTAACTTATTTTTATTTATGATCACCTTTTCCTGCATAATAACCGCATTAGCAGAATCTGGAACAGCAGCCCCGGTAAATATTCTTATAGCTTCTCCCGGCTTTAGGATAGGTTGATGACTATCACCAGCCTTAACCTCATCAATAAGCTCATAAGAAAAATCATTATGTAAATTCAGTGCATACCCATCCATGGCAGATTGTCTGAATGGAGGCATGTTTATCGGGGCGTATATATCGCTATACAAAATTGAATTACTGACTTTTTCAATAGGTAATTTAACCCCTTTTGTAACTTCCTTGCTATTGGTGATAACAGCTTTCAAAGCATCTTCAATACTTATCATATACATTTCGTTATATCCAAACAAATATAACGAAATAAAAACTAATACTAAGATACATCTCAGGTCCAAAGAAAAAGGTAAAAATTAAAATACATTAAATATCAAAAAACGTCACAAAGCCAGTAAATACAGTATGTAACAAATGTTACACAAGGGTTTTTATATGATTTATATCATGTTTTGCACCTTCTTAAATATTTAATTTTGTATCAAATTAATAAGGCATATTTAAACATTAAGCAATTAATTTGTAAATCAAAAAGAATGAAAAATTTAGTAATTTTAGGAGCAGGCACCTCAGGAACCATGATGGCAAATCATTTAGTTTCTAAACTGCCAAAAAAAGAATGGAAAATAACTATAGTAGATCAATATAAAACACATTATTATCAACCCGGTTTTCTTTTTCTACCATTTGATATTTACACAGAAGACCAAGTAAAAAAAGTTGGTAAAAAATTTGTACCTAAAGGCGTAAACTATATTCAGAAGAAAATTGAACAAATTTTCCCTAACGATAACAAAGTTCAATTAGAGGACGAAACATTACAATATGATATTTTGATAGTTGCAACGGGATGTAAAATTGCACCACAGGAAACTGAAGGTATGAAAGGTGAAAATTGGCATAAAACGGTTTTCGATTTTTACACATATGAAGGTTCTTTAGCATTACGAAATAAACTAAGAGACTGGAAAGGTGGGAAAATGGTTGTCCACTTTACAGAAATGCCAATTAAATGTCCGGTAGCTCCTTTAGAATTTGTTTTCTTAGCAGATTCTTATTTCACAAAAAAAGGGATGAGAGACAAAGTTGATTTAACATATGTCACTCCCCTTGGAGGTGCATTTACCAAACCTAAAGCAACAGCAGCTTTAAGCCATTTAATGAAAGAAAAAAACATTAAAGTTGTTACAGATTTTAATATTGAAAGAGTGGATAATGAGAAGAACCAAATTATTGATTATGGTGAAACCGCTGTTGACTTTGATTTACTTGTGACGGTTCCAACAAATATGGGTGATGAAGTTATTGAGCGCTCAGGTATGGGAGATGATTTAAATTTTGTACCAACACATCATAACACGTTACAATCTATAGATCACGAAAATGTATTTGTTATTGGAGATGCAAGTAATATACCCGCCTCTAAAGCCGGTTCGGTAGCTCATTTTGCCTCTGAAACTTTAACAGATAATATTTTATTATATATAGATGGCAAACCTTTAAAAGAAGAGTTTGACGGTCATGCCAATTGTTTTATTGAAACTGGTAATAACAAAGCGTTGTTAATTGATTTCAATTACAAATTTGAACCTTTGGAAGGTACCTTTCCTATTGCTGGAATTGGACCTCTAAAGCTTTTAAAAGAAAGTATATTCAATCATTGGGGTAAACTAGCCTTTAGGTGGATTTATTGGAATATGCTTTTAAAAGGAATACCAATCCCAATGGTAAGTAGAAACATGAGTTTAAAAGGAAAAAAAATAAATTAAAAACTATTATTATGGATTTAAACATAGCAGGAATTAGATTAGATGTTACTGAAGATGGATATTTAACTGATCTATCTCAATGGAACAAAGAAATAGCTGTTGAAATAGCTAAACAAAATGGTATTGAATTAACAGATAAACACTGGGAAGTCATTTCCTGGATTCAAGATCAAGTAAAAAATGACGTTGCCTTATCTATTAGAGGAATTAAAAAAAGCGGTGTAATTGATATCAAAGAATTTTATGAGTTATTCCCTGGCGGCCCATTAAAAATTTCAACTAAAATAGCCGGTGTACCAAAACCAAAAAGCTGTATCTAATAATATAAAATCATAAGATTATGAGTACTAAAGTTAAAAAAATGCTTTTCATTCTTTCAAAAGCGACTATTGAAAATGCCTATGCCGCTTTTGTGATGGCCAATGGCGCCAGAATGGAAGGTATTGAATCGGAAATATTTTTCACCTTTTTTGGATTGGAAGCTATACAAAAGAAAAAACTAGCACATTTGCATGTGGCCACTGTGGGTAACCCAGGAATGCATATACCAACTATGTTAGGTGGTTTACCTGGTATGGAAGCATTAGCTACCACTATGATGAAAAAAGAAATGGAAAAACTAGACATGCCTCCAATCGGAGAATTTCTTGAAATTCTATCTGATTCTGGCTGTAAGTTATGGGCTTGTAAATTAGCCGTAGACATGTTCCACTTGAAAAAAGAAGATCTAATTGATGAACTAGATGGTATCTTAACTATAGGTGATTTTTATAATAGAGCAGATCAAGAAGGTTGTCAGTTACTTTTTATTTAAAAGAAGAGGTAACAATAAATAATTTATTAAACACAAAGCCTTACTAAATAAGTAAGGCTTTTTTATTTATAAGTAATTAATAATATTATTAAAGGGCGTATCCAACGCCGAAGTAAATACCTTCTGGATAACCAATTCCTGTTCTAAAAAGAAAATGTTTACCCGGCACATTTCTTCTATACCCTATATTAATAGCAGGATCCGTTTTATCATGATTTTCAGAATATTGTGTTTGATCTATTTTCGCTGCTCCAACAGCGACTTCAAATCTTCCTTTTCCTGATCCAAAAAGAACGCCACCTTGTCCCATTAATGTTGTGCCGCTATTTACTAACAGTGTAAACCATCCACCATACCCTACTCTTGCAAAAACAGCTATATTACTATTTTCATACACTATTCTATCATAAAAAACATGTACAGCATTATAAGCTATATCAGGCGCCAAGGATCCGTGAATTATATTTCTTTTTAAAAAAACATCTTTTTCTGAAGTGGTGTTTTGAGAATGCATAAGGTTACAACCAACAAAAAGAAAACACAAAGTGAAAGCAATATAAATTAGATTTAGATTCATTTTATTTTATTAATAGTTACAAATTTAAAAGGGTATTCTTCCTTTTGAAATATTTTAAATCTACCCCAAGTAGAATTAAAAAGTGGCGAATATAGATTTAAATAGAACAATAACCTACTTAAATAATTTTTCAAAATCACATAGCAATGATTGATGAATATCATTTCATAAATAAGCATAGACATTTAGCTTAGCAATAAT